>DASVED010000153.1:0-24209 GCA_036380775.1 Actinomycetes bacterium | reverse complement strand
AGAAGATCGTGTCCGCTGTCGAGCAGATGCTTCACTGCACAGCACAGTGGAAGTGGTGAAGCAAGTCAGAAAACCCTGCGCTGCCGATCCCCGTCACGCTCTCTGCCGCTTCGGAACCTGAACGGAGTGACATGGGACCGCTGCCGCTCAGGGCACGGCTCTTCGTCGCCGCGGTCGCCTCGGCCGCCGCGCCTCTCCTTGTTCTTGCCTTCTTCTCCGGTTTTCGCGAGTTCGATGTCGTGGACTGCGTCGCCCTGGGGCTACTGCTGGTGCTGACGGATTCCATCGGGGCACGTGGGTCACATGACCTGGCGAAAATTGCGTTGAGCTCGGTCATTTCGAGTGCCTGTCTTCCGCTGGTTGGTGGTTGGGGCGCCATCCTCCTGGCAGGCACAACGTTCATCGCCTACGACTCGCAACCTCTCGTAAAGCGCGTGTTCAACACATCGCAGATGACTCTTGCTGCGGCGGCCGCTGCTGCGACTTTCGCAGCCCTAGGTGGCAAAGCGATCGGGCCGGACAGCTTCCCGTATCTCATCCTTCCTTTCCTTGCCGCCTTGGCGGCTCATTGTGTTGTGAACGGAACACTCGTCGCAGCAATCGTTCGGTTGCATCAAGGCGTGCCGATGCGCGTCGTTTTCCAAGGAACCATGGTCAGCTCGATCCCGGGCTATGTCGGGTACGGCATGTTCGGTCTGCTGCTCGCCGTCCTGTGGGACAAGGATGGTGCCGGCGTCGGACCAACGGCTGCGCTGCTGCTTCTGCTTCCCTTGTTCGTGGCGAGATGGGCTTACGCCCAGTACGCGGAGGAGCAGCACGCGTACGACCGCACGGTGCGTGCGCTGATGGCCGCGGTGGAGACGAAGGACCACTACACCCGCGGCCACAGCGAACGCGTCTCGGCCGCGTCGGTGCTGATCGCCCGGGTGATCGGGATGCGCGAGGACCGCGTCCAGTCGCTGCGCTACGCGGGCATGCTGCACGACGTGGGCAAGCTCGGCGTGCCCACCCGGGTGCTGCAGAAGAACGGCCGGCTCACGGAGGGCGAGTTCGCGGCCATCCAGCGTCATCCGCAGCAGGGCCTCGAGATCGTCCGCGAGATCGAGTTCCTCGACGAGGCGATGGCCGGGATCATGCACCACCACGAGCGGCTCGACGGTCGCGGATACCCGATGGGTCTGGCCGGGCAGGAGATCCCCGAGTTCGCCCGGGTGATCGCCGTCGCCGACGCCTTCGACTCGATGACGACGACGCGGTCCTACCGAGGTGCACGCACGGTCGAGGAGGCGATGGTCGAGCTGCAGCGCTGCGCCGGCGACCAGTTCGACCACCGGATGGTCGTCGCTCTCGTCAGCGCCATCGCCGAGCACGGCTGGTCGCCCGAGGTGACGCCGGTGCCGGTCCCGCGAGTTGACGAGCCGTTCGACCAGGAGGCGGCCCCCTTCGACCACGACGACCCGACGGACTCGCTGGTCTCGGAGCGGTCCTCGTGACCGCACTGCGCCGTCGGCTGGACGACGCCGGCACCAACGGACTCCTGGTGCTCGTCGCTGCCGGTGCGCTGCTCGCGGTGGCTGCCGTCGTGGTGACAGCGTCCCCGGACGGTTTGGTCGATCCCAGGACCGCGCTCGCGTTCGCCGCCTTCATCGCCCTCGGCGAGCTCGTCCGGATCACTCTGCCCGGTGGTCGCGACGCCGCGCCGATCGCGACGGCGGGTGCCCTCGCGTACACGCTGCTGACCAGGCTGCCCGACGGCAGCGCCGACCACGGCGCTCTGCAGGTCGTCGCCGTCACCGTCTGCGCGATGCTGGTCGGAGTCGCCCCACACGTCGTCGTGGGCCGGGCACCCTCGGCCGACACGCTGGCCCGGCGCCTGCTCACCATCGGCTTCGCCGCAGGGGTGTTCCGCGGCACCGGGCTCGACGAGCAGGCCATGCACCTGCGCGAGGCGCCGCTCGCGCTCGTGATGGTCGGCATCGTGCTGGCGACGCTGACCGTCGACGCCGTGCTGACGGCAGCTGTGCGTGCCGGCGCCGACCGGGCGCCGTTCCGCGCGGTGCTGCGCAACGAGGTGCTCGCCCAGGCAGGAATCGGTTCCGCCATCGGGGCCACCGGCGCGCTGATCGCGCTCGCCGCCATCATCATGGGCGGCTGGGCGCTGCCGGTCTTCGTCGTCCCGCTGCTGCTCACCCAGTTCTCGTTCCGCCGCTACGCGGCCATCAGGGAGTCGTCGCTGCAGACGATCCGGGCGCTCTCCCGGGTCACTGAGCTCGGTGGCTACACCGAGGCGGGTCACTCGCGACGCGTCAGCCAGCTGTCGGTGGCCGTGGGCCGCGAGCTCGGCATGAGCGACGCAGACCTGCGTGACCTCGAGTACGCCGCGCTGATGCACGACATCGGGCAGCTGTCCCTGGCCGAGCCCATCCCCGGCGGTGCCACGGTGGTCGCCGCGCCCGCGGACCAGCGCAGGATCGCCACCCTCGGTGGAGACGTGATCCGCCAGACCGGGGTGCTGGACGAGGTCGCGTCCATCGTCGACATGCAGGCCGAGCCCTACCGCCGGGCGCACCAGGCGCAGCGACCCGAGGTGCCGCTGGCGAGTCGCATCATCAAGGCGGTCAACGCCTACGACGACCTGGTGGGGGATTCCTACGAGCCGACCCGCAGGCTCGAGGCCCTGGAGCGCCTGCGGCTGGGGATGGCCTACGAGTACGACCCGACGGTCGTGGACTCCTTGTCCGCGACGGTCGAGCGAGTCGCCCGCCTCGGCGTCTGAGCCGCCACCAGCAGCAGTCCGACGCCGGCCGCGACGAGCACGTCGCCGGGGCTGACCACCTGCGGGCTCCAGGGCAGCGCGACCGGCACCACGTCGCCGAGCCAGGGGAGCAACGTGGACGCACCCAGCGGCTCGCGCATCGCGTCGTCGTCCAGGTTCAAGGCGTCAGGGGTGATGCCGGCCCGCCGGGCCGCGTCGACCGACACCGGCATCGCGGCGTTGGCGGCCACGACCATGACGTTCAGCAGCAGGCCCAGGCCGATGAGCGGAGTCCCGGCGACCCGCCGGTTGCCGTAGACGAAGAGGGCCACCAGCACAGCCGTCAGCACCAGCGCGGTCGCCCGCAGCGGAGCCGAGCCGGGCGCCAGTACCGACGTACCGACCTGGACCACAGCGGCGGCCACCACCAGGCGCAGGGCTCGCAGCCGAACGTGCCCCAGCCCGCCGCCGCCGGTCACGAGCGTGACCGCCAGCGCGCCGACGGCCACGACGAGGACGAGGGTCACGCCCGTTAGTCTCGCCTGCCGACGTCATCCAGCCCGGGAGGCATGCCCGCCGTGTTCGAGACAGTGCTCGTCGCCAACCGAGGCGAGATCGCCCGGCGGATCGTGCGCACCGTCCAGAAGATGGGGCTGCGGGCCATCGCCGTGCACTCGGAGGCGGACGCGAACCTGCCGTACGTTCGCGAGGCGAACGAGTCGGTGGCCATCGGGCCGGCTGCCCCGGCCGAGAGCTACCGGGACGTCGAGGCAGTGCTGGAGGCCGCCCGGCAGACCGGAGCCGAGGCCGTGCACCCGGGGTACGGATTCCTGGCCGAGGACCACCGCTTCGCGACCCGGGTCGAGCAAGCGGGCCTGACCTGGGTCGGCCCCCCGCCGGCCGCCATCGAGGCGATGGGCGACAAGATCCGGGCTCGCAACCTCGTGGCCGCGGCCGGTGTGCCGGTCTCGCGGGGCACACCGGACCCGGTCACCGACGTGGCCGCGGCCGTGTCGGCAGGGCGGGACATCGGCTACCCGCTGATGGTCAAGGCGTCTGCCGGCGGTGGCGGCATGGGCATGGCGGTGGCGGGCGACGAGGACGAGCTGCGCGCGCAGTTCGAGAAGGTGCAGGGCTTCGCCGGCCGCATGTTCGGAGACTCCTCGGTGCTGCTCGAGCGGTTCTTCCCCCGCGTACGCCATGTCGAGGTTCAGATCCTCGGGCTGGCCGACGGACGGGTCGTCGCGCTGGGGGAGCGCGACTGCTCCGTGCAACGACGCAACCAGAAGCTCGTCGAGGAGTCGCCGTCGCCCGCGGTCACGCCCGAGCTGCGCGCCCGGATGGTGGCGGCCGCGGTCCGGGCCGGTGAGGCCGTCGGCTATCGCAACGCGGGCACCGTCGAGTGCCTTCTGGACACCGAGACGGGCGAGTTCGTCTTCCTCGAGATGAACACGCGCCTGCAGGTCGAGCACCCGGTCACCGAGGCGGTCTACGGCATCGACATCGTGGAGCAGCAGCTGCTCATCGCGGCCGGACGCCCGGTCACCTTCGACCCAGACTCGATCGTGCCGTCCGGGCACGCGATCGAGCTGCGGATCAACGCTGAGGACCCCCGACGCTTCCTTCCCGGCCCAGGGGCGGTGACTCTCTGGGAGGAGCCGCACGGTGACGGGGTACGCGTCGACTCCGGGTACGCCGCCGGGACGACTGTGACGCCGCACTACGACTCGCTGATGGCCAAGCTGGTCGTGCTCGGCGCCGACCGTGACCAGGCGCTGCAGCGGGCTCGCGCCGCCGTCGCCGCGTTCACCGTGGAGGGGCCGAAGAGCAACCTGGCCTTCCACGCCGAGCTGCTGGAGAACGCAGAGTTCGTGTCAGGTCGCTACGACACCGGCCTGGTGAGCCGGATGCGACCCTGACGGCTGTGGTTGGATGCCGCCGTGGCGAATGAGATCCGCGCGGAGATGGTCGCGAACGTCTGGAAGGTCGTCGTCAGCCAGGGTGACGCGGTGGCCGACGGTGACACGCTGGTGATCCTCGAGTCGATGAAGATGGAGATCCCGGTCCTTGCGGAGAGCACCGGCACCGTGCTGGCGCTCCATGTGGCCGAGGGTGACGTCGTCCAGGAGGGCGACGTCATCGCCGAGATCGAGTGATGCCGGGTTGACGTGCCGCTCTTCCGCCGGGGGAGCCCGCTGCAGCAGCTCGTCGACGACGCGTACTCCGCATGGGACGCGCAGGACTGGCCGGTCGCCGCGGTCGCGCTCGAGCGGTTGGTGGACGCCGCCCGGGCACACGACGCCTCCCGCGAGGACCTCGCGGGATGGTCCTTCGATCTCGCGCTGACCCACAAGTTCCTCCGGGACTGGCCGGCGGCGCGGCGGCACGGGCTGCTGGCCGCGGAGCTGGCGGCCGACGGTCCGGGCGAGCCGGCCTGGTGGAACCTCGGCATCGCCGCCACGGCGTTGCACGACTGGCCCACCGCCCGCCGCGCCTGGGCGGCCTACGGCGTGGACATCGCCCCGGGCGACGGTCCGATCGAAGGTGACTACGGCACCACACCGGTCCGGATCCGGACCGCCGACGGTCAGGAGGTCGTCTGGTGCCGTCGGCTGGACCCCGCCCGGGCGGTGATCCACAGCGTGCCGCTGCCCGGCAGCGGCCGCCGATGGGGGGAGACCGTGCTCCACGACGGCGTCCCGAACGGGGAACGGGTGACGGGAGGCCAGACCTACCCGGTGTTCGACGAGATCGAGCTGTGGGCGCCATCGGAGGTCCCCGTCAGCTCGGTCGAGCTCCGCCTGTCCGGCGACGACGACCTGGTCGCCCTGCAGGACCTCGGGTCGGCCGAGGGCATCGAGGTCGAGGCGTGGAGCACGGTCGTCCCGCTGTGCGCCGCGTGCAGCGAGGGCCGGGTCGACCACGACCGGCCCCATGACCATGCTCCCGACCAGCCCGGCGGCAGCCGCTGCCGGGTCGGCGTCGCGGCCTCCGAGGAGGCCACCGAGGGGCTGCTGCGCCGGTGGGTGGAGGAGGACCCGCCGCGTCGCGGCGCCGGAACTCCCGAGGTCGTCGCCTGATCGGCTCAAGATGGGTGCCGACCCTCCCGAAAGACCCAGGGTGAGTGGATCGGAGCAGCCCCAGTCGGTCGTCCCCTTCCTGCGCGCGTTGAGCGAGGTAGGCGGGTCGGACCTGCACATAAAGGTCGGATCGCCCCCGCGCGTGCGGATCGACGGACGCCTGCGCAAGCTGCAGGCACCCAACCTCACGCCCACCGACACCGAGCACATGGTCAGCGAGGTCCTGCGCGACGACCTGGTGGTGGAGTTCTCCAAGACCAACGAGGCGGACTTCGCGTACTCGGTCCCCGGCCTGGGCCGGTTCCGGGTCAACGCCTTCCGCTCCCGCGGCTCGGCCGGCATGGTCTTCCGCCGGGTCAGCGTCGGGGCGATCCCGCTCGAGGACCTCGGGCTGCCGCCGGTCCTCTCGGCGCTGGCGATGGAGCCCCGCGGGCTCGTTCTCGTCACCGGCCCCACCGGCTCGGGCAAGACCACGACGCTCGCCGGCATGATCGATCAGATCAACAACAACCGCGAGGTCCACGTCGTCACGATCGAGGACCCGATCGAGGTGCTGCACTTCGACAAGCTCTCGATGATCAACCAGCGCGAGGTACGCCTGGACACTGCCGACTTCGCCGTCGCGCTGCGCGCCGCCATGCGACAGGACCCCGACGTCATCCTCGTCGGCGAGATGCGCGACCACGAGACCGTCAAGGCGGCCCTCGCCGCGTCCGAGACGGGTCACTTCGTGATGTCGACCCTGCACACGACCGACGCCGCGGAGACCATCACCCGCGTCATCGACTTCTTCCCGCCCCACGAGCAGAAGCAGGTCCGGCTGTCCCTCGCCGGGGCCCTGCGCGGGATCATCTGCCAGCGCCTCGTGCCCCGCGCCGACGGCCAGGGCCGCTGCGTGGCGATGGAGATCTGCGTCGCCACCGGCCGGATCGCCGACGCCATCGCGGACGCCGACAAGACCTCGACGATCGGCGAGCTGATCAAGGACGGTGCCTACTACGGCATGCAGACCTTCGACCAGCACCTGGTCGCACTGATCCGCGACGGCGTCATCACCCTCGAGGCAGCCATGGGCGCCTCGACCAACCCGCACGACCTCACGGTCGAGCTCCGCCGGCTCGGCCTGGTGGCCTGAGCCCGCTCAGAGGGACCGGTACATCACGTGCAGGCCGACCAGCCCGTGCCGGGGATGGTCGAACGCCTCCGGCACGGTGGCCAGGATCTCGAACCCGAGCGACTGCCACAGGCCGACGGCAGCTGAGTTGGACTCGACCACCGCGTTGAACTGCATGCTCCGGTAGCCCGCCGTACGCGCCCAGTCGACGACGTGGACTCCCAGCGCTCGTCCGACCCCCTGGCCGGACCGCGTCGGGTCCACCATGAAGCTCGCGGTCGCCACGTGGGCGCCGCGACCCGGTCGGTTCGGGCCCATCTTGGCCGAGCCCAGCACCTCGTCGCCCTCGACCGCCACGACCGTCCGGCCCGGCGGCTCCTCCATCCAGAGCGACCGTGCTGTGTCGGCGGTGAGCCCGTCGGGATAGGCGTAGGTCTCCCCGGCCGTCACGATCCGGGAGAAGAACGGCCAGATCCGCGCCCAGTCCGCGTCGTCGGCGTCCCGGATGATCACAGTTCTGGACCCCGGGCGCCGCGGGCCGGGGCAGTGAGCGTGCCGTGCTCGCTGCACCGGGCGGACCACCCGCGGGGAAGAACCTGCACGACCATCCGGCGCCGGCACTGGGCGCAGTAGCGCGGTGGCTCCAGGGACCGGCGCGTCTGGCAGGCCGGGTGGTCACCCGCCGGCTGCCCGCACTGGTCGCAGTAGGCGGGCTCCACGGTCCGTAGGCTAGCCGCCGTGACGACCGCTCCCGGGGCCAGCGCGACCGTCGTGCACCTGGTGGGCAGCGGCGACACGGCGCGCGCCCTGGGCAGCGGCGACCTGGACGTGCTCGGCACGCCGCGGCTGGTCGCGTGGTGCGAGCAGGCCACCGTCGCGGCGCTCGGCGCCCTCGACGAGAGCCGTACGTCGGTCGGCACCCGCATCGACGTCACGCACGAGCGGGCCAGCACGGTCGGCGCCGAGGTCACCGTGCGCGCGGACCTGGTCCACCGGGACGGACGTTTGCTGCGCTTCGACGTCGTCGCCGAGCAGGAGTCCGCGGGCGCGGTCGTCGTCGTGGCCCGCGGCCAGGTCACCCGCGTCGTCGTCGACCGGGCCCGTTTCCTCGCTCGCCTCTAGCCCCAACCCCTAGCCCGCGGCGCGACACGCCGAACCGGACCCGCTCGGTGCGCCGTGCCGCGCCACGTCGCCGGTCCGCTCGGCCGGATCTGCCGTGAGCCAGGCCTTGACCTCCCACAAACGCAGGGGCTCGCCGCCCGCGGCCGTTTCGCTGGCGTGAGTGCTGCTCGGGACCCGACGGAGGCCGACCGGGTGTGCTGACCCAGACCGGCATCGGCCTGCTCGCGCGCGGATTCAACCGCATCGACGTCGCTTCGGGTGACCACGTCTCCGCGCTCTTCAGCGACGTCAGATCGCGGCGCCCGGCGAAACCGGGCGAACGGGGCGACGCCACCCCCGCGTACGTGGGATCCCGTGGCTCTTGGCGGGATAGTGCTTGACAGACCACAGAATCGGGCGGAGAGTCACTCAGAACCAAATCAAAACGAAGGAGAAACCACTCTTGTATGCCGAGGAACGCCAGCGCGAGATCCTGCTGCTGGCGCGGGCGGACGGTCGGGTCGACGTGGTCGCCCTGGCGGCGACCTACGGCGTCACCACTGAGACCGTCCGCCGCGACCTCACCGTCCTCGAGCGCGCCGGGCAGCTCCGCCGGGTGCACGGCGGGGCCATCCCCGTGGAACGCCTCGGCTTCGAGCCCACGCTGTCCGACCGGGACGCCGTGATGACCGCCGAGAAGGAGCGGATCGCCAAGGCGGCCCTGGCCGAGCTGCCCGAGGACGGCGCGATCCTGCTCGACGCCGGCTCGACCACCCGCCGGTTCGCCGAGGCGATCCCCGCCGACCGCGAGCTGATCGTGGTGGTCAACTCCCCGCCCCTCGCCACGCTGCTGGCTGCCCGACCGGGACTGACCGTGATCATGATCGGCGGCCGGGTGCGGGGCCGGACCATGGCGGCAGTCGATGACGGCGGGCTACGGCCGCTCGATCGCCTGCACGTGGATGTCGCGTTCATGGCGACGAACGGGCTCTCCGCCGCTCGGGGGCTGACCACACCCGACCCGGCGGAGGCGAGCATGAAGCGAGCGATGATCGACTGCGCCGGGCGCACCGTCCTGCTCGCCGACCACACCAAGGTCGGCAACGACTACCTCGCGCAGTTCGGGGCGATCGATGACGTCGACCTGTTCGTCACCGACTCCGGGCTGGACACGGCGGCCGCTGACGAGCTCGAGCGGCACGGACTGAGTCTGGTCCGCGCATGATCGTCAGTCTCACCCTCAACCCCAGCCTCGACCGCGCGGTCGAGGTGGAGCAGCTGGTGCCGGGCACGGTGATCCGCGCCAGGCGGGCCACCCTCGACCCGGGCGGCAAAGGCGTGAACGTGTCGCGGGCGCTGCTCGCGGCAAGCGTGCCGTCGCGGGCCGTCCTGCCGGTCGGCGGCCCACAAGGCGACCAGCTGGTCCGCCTGCTTCGCGCCGAGGGCGTCGACGTCGTCGCGGTCCAGATCCGGGGTGGCACCCGGTCGAACATCACCCTGGCCGAGCCCGACGGCGCTATCACCAAGATCAACGAGCCCGGGCCCACCCTGTCGGCCGACGAGCTCGACGCGATCACCGAGGCGGTGCTGGCGGCCACCCACGCCGCGGACTGGGTGGCCGCCTGCGGCAGCCTGCCACCCGGCGTCACCGACGACTACTACGCGCGCCTGTGCCGGCGGCTGGTCTCGGCCGGGATCCGGGTTGCCGTCGACACCAGCGGTCCCGCCCTGCTGGCTGCGGTCGCCGCCGGTCCGACCGTGGTCAAGCCCAACCGTGAGGAGCTCGCCGAGGCCGTCGATGCGCCGCTGCGGTCGGTCGGTGAGGCTGTCGAGGCTGCCCAGGTCCTGCGTTCCAAGGGGGCCAGGGACGTGCTGGTGAGCCTCGGCTCGGACGGCGCGCTGCTGGTGTCGGAGGACGGCGTCGTCAGCGGCGACGCGCACGTCGCCGGGCCGCGCAGCACGGTCGGCGCGGGCGATGCCCTCCTGGCCGGCTACCTGGCGGCCGGGGCTGAGGGCCCGGAGGCGCTCGCCGAAGGTCTCGCCTGGGCGGCCGCGGCCGTCGCCCAGCCAGGAAGCCGAATGCCGGCACCCGACCAGATCCGCCGCAGCGCGGTGCGTCTGCACGACCGCACGAACCTGTCCCGACCACTGGTCTCGTCCGGCTGACCGGACCCGAGCGAACACCACGACCCCGCATACACGGCTGCAGAGGAAAAGAGGAATCCATGTCCAACTTCACGCCCGCCGCGACCGGGACGGATGTGCGCGCCCGCATCCAACGGTTCGGCAGTTACCTCTCGGGCATGGTCATGCCCAACATCGGGGCGTTCATCGCGTTCGGCCTCATCACCGCGCTGTTCATCCCGGACGGGTGGACACCCAACGCGGACCTCGCCGAGATGGTCGGCCCGATGATCGTCGTGCTCATCCCGACCCTGGTGGCCTACACGGGCGGCCGGATGGTCCACGGCCAGCGCGGCGCGGTCATCGGGGCCGTCGCAACCTTCGGCGCGATCGTGGCGGCGGCCGACCCGGTCAGCGTCGGGGACGGATCGTCGGTGCTGCCGTTCGGCGGACAGGTGATGATCCTGGCTGCCTTCCTCCTCGGACCCCTGTCGGCGTACATCCTGAAGCTGTTCGACAACCTCGTCGCCGGCAAGGTCAAGGCCGGCTTCGAAATGCTCATCGACAACTTCAGCATCGGAATCCTGGGCGGCGCCCTGGCGATCTTCGGGTACAAGGTGATCGAGCCCATCGTCGGCTGGATCACCGACCGGCTCGGTGACGGGGTGGAGTCCCTCGTCAGCAACAGCCTCCTCCCCGTGGCGTCGATCATCATCGAGCCGGCGAAGGTCCTGTTCCTCAACAACGCGATCAACCACGGGGTTCTGACCCCACTCGGTGCGGCCGAGGTCCAGGAGCAGGGCAAGTCGATCTTGTTCATGCTGGAGGCCAACCCCGGGCCGGGTGCCGGTCTGCTGCTCGCGTACCTCTTCTTCGGCCCCCGGTCGCTTCGTCCGACGGTCCCGGCCGCGCTGATCATCCACTTCTTCGGTGGCATCCACGAGGTCTACTTCCCGTACGTGCTGATGAAGCCCAAGTTGGTGCTCGCCACCATCGCCGGCGGCGCCTCCGGGATCGCGATCTTCCAGGCGTTCGACGTGGGCCTCACCGGTCCGGCGGCGCCGGGCAGCTTCATCGCGTTCATGGGCGTGACGGCGAAGGGCGACTACCCCGGAGTGATCCTGGGCATCGCGGTCTCCGCCGCTGTCTCCTTCGCAGTGGCGGGCGCGTTGTTCGGCTTCGGCCGCAACAGCGACGACGAGGCCGGCATGACGGACGTCGAGCTGACCAAGGCCGAGGAATCGGTCGCCGCCACCAAGGCGCAGGGCAAGAGGACGGCCGCGCCGGTTGCGAACCGCACCGAGCCGTTGGAGGCTTGACCGTGCCGAGCATCGAGGGCAGTGACGTCCGCAAGCTGGTCGTCGCATGCGACGCGGGAATGGGCAGTAGCGTCATGCTGGCCAGCACCCTGCGCGGCCAGCTGAAGAAGCAGAACGTCACGGTCGAGCACACTCCGGTGAACTCGATCCCCGACGACGCCGACGTGGTCGTCGTGCACGAAGGTCTCGCCGAGAGGGCACGTGGAATCGCGCCGGGGAAGCCGATCGTCGCGTTCAAGGTTTTCCTCGGCGACCCGGCCGTCACGAAGGTCGTCAACGCGGTGAAGAACGGCGGCGTGATCGATGGCTGACGAGGACGGCGCGCGCTCGCTGGCCGAGCTGCTCGACCTCGAGGCGATCGACCTCGACGCGCGCGCGGACAGCAAGTTTGCCGCTGTCCGTGCGTGCGGGGAGGCGCTGGTCCGCGTGGGTGCGGTCGAGCCGGCGTACGTCGACGCGATGCTCGAGCGCGAGGGCACGATCTCGACGTACGTCGGAGAGGGTGTGGCCATCCCGCACGGAACCCTGGCCGGCAAGGAGGCCGTCCTCCGCGACGCGCTGTGCTATCTGCGGTTCGCCGAGCCGATCGACTGGGACGGTGACGAGGTCACCGTGTGCGTGGGCATCGCGGCGGCCGGCGACGGCCACGTCGAGGTGCTGGCCCAGCTCGCCCAGGTGCTGATGGACCCCGACCAGGCGCAGGCACTGCGCGACGCAACCCGACCGGAAGACGTGCTGCGCGTGCTGCAGCCGACCGAGGAAGAGGCAACATCATCGTGACGGGCACCATGAAGGTCGCGCGCTTCTACGCGCCGGGGGACATCCGGGTCGAGGACGCGCCCACGCCGACCGCGGGTCCCGGTGACGTCGTCATCCGGGTGCACAACTGCTCGACGTGCGGCACCGACGTGAAGATCTCCAAGTTCGGTCACCAGAACATCGTGCCGCCGCGGGTCATGGGGCACGAGGTCGCCGGAGAGGTGGTCGAGCTCGGCGACGGCGTCGAGGGCTGGGCGGTGGGCGACCCCGTCCAGGTCATCGCCGCCATCCCGTGCGGGACGTGCGCCGAGTGCCTGCGCGGCAGCATGACCGTCTGCCCGAACCAGGAGTCGATCGGCTATGACTACGACGGCGGCTTCGCGGAGTACATGCGCGTGCCCGCCAATGTGCTGGCGGTGGACGGGGTCAACAGGGTCCCCGACGGTCTCAGCTCCGCCGAGGCCTCGGTTGCTGAGCCGTTCGCCTGCGCCATCAACGCCCAGGAGCTGGCCCGGGTCGGTGCGGGCGACGACGTGGTCGTCATCGGGTCCGGGCCGATCGGTTGTCTGCATGTCCGGCTGGCCCGAGCCCGGGGCGCCGCTCGCGTGACTCTGGTCGAGCTCAACCGCCGCCGGCTCGAACAGGCGGCGGCGATCGTCAAGCCCGACCACGTCGTCTGCTCCGGGGAGACTGACGCGGTCGACGACATCATCAAGTTCACCGACGGACGGGGGGTCGACGTCATCATCACCGCGGCCGCGTCCGGCGCGGCGCAGGAGCAGGCCGTGCAGATGGCAGCGCGGCAGGGACGCATCAGCTTCTTCGGCGGCCTGCCCAAGGACAACCCGGTGATCTCGCTCGACTCCAACCTTGTGCACTACCGCGAGCTCATGATCATCGGCGCGAACGGGTCGAGCCCCACGCACAACAAGCAGGCGCTGTCGCTCATCGCCGACGGCTCCGTGCCGGTCGCCGACCTGATCACCCACCGGCTGCCGCTGACCGACGTACTCAAGGCGATCGAGATCGTCAGCAAGGGCGAGGCGATCAAGGTGACCGTCGAGCCCTGACCCTCCGTCCACTCCGACCCCGTCCAAGCCTGCCGCGAACAGCACCGAGGAGCGAGCACATGCCCGAGCGCACCGTGACCGTGGGTTCCAAGAGCGGGTTGCACGCCAGACCAGCCAAGCTGTTCGTGCAGGCGGCTGCCAAGCAGCCGGTGAAGGTGACGATCACCGCTGGGGAACGGACGGTCGACGCGCGCAGCATGCTCGGCGTGCTGTCGCTCGGCATCAACACCGGTGGCACGGTCACCCTGGCCGCCGACGGAGAGGGCGCCGACACTGTGCTCGACGCTCTGGTGAAGCTGCTCGAGAGTGACCTCGACGCGGAAACACCGGTCGATGCCTGAGCTGCTGCGGGGCCACGGGGTCAGCCCCGGCACGGCAGCCGGGCCCGTGGTGCGGATGCCGGACCCGGTCACCGAGCCGCAGGCCGCCCCGGCACCCGCGGACACCGAGGCCGACGTGGCCCGGATCCGACCCGCCATGGACCTGGTCGCCACCGACCTGTGGGCCCGCGCCGGCAAGGCTGAGGGCGAGACGAAGGAGGTGCTCGAGGCGACGGCCATGATGGCCTCCGACCCCGAGCTGGCCGACCTGGCCGAGAACGCCGTGCGCGAGCAGGGCATGCCGGCCCCCCGGGCCGTGTGGGACGCCGCCAACACGTTTCGCGACCTGCTGGCCGGCGCAGGCGGGTACGTCGGCGCGCGAGCGAACGACGTAGAGGACGTCCGCAACCGCATCGTGGGCGAGCTGCTCGGCGTGCCGGCGCCGGGCATCCCCGACCCCGGGCACCCGTTCATCCTGGTCGCCCGCGACCTCGCCCCGGCGGACACCGCCACCATCAACCCGGAACGGGTCCTGGCCTTCGTGACGGCAGAGGGTGGACCGACCAGCCACACGGCGATCCTGGCCCGGGCGCTTGGCATCCCGGCCGTCGTATCGTGCCCGGAAGTGCTGTCTCTCGAGGAGGGCACCGTCCTGGTGCTCGACGGGGCCACCGGCACGATCGACACGGCCCCCGACGAGGCCACCGTCACCGAGGCCCGCCAACGCGCGGCCCGCGCCGCGGCCCGCAACCGACGCTGGGAGGGTCCAGGGGCCACCGCAGACGGCCGTCGGATCAAGCTGCTCGCCAACATCGGCGACCCTGCAGGCGCCCAGGCCGCGGCGGCGGCCGGAGCCGAGGGCGTGGGGCTGTTCCGCACCGAGTTCCTGTTCCTCGACCGGGGCGACGAGCCGTCGGAGTCGGAGCAGGCGGAGTCCTACACGGCGGTGTTCGGCGCGTTCGGCGAGGGCACCAAGATCGTCGTACGCACCCTCGACGCCGGCGCTGACAAGCCGCTTCCCTTCCTCGACCAGGGCGAGGAGGCCAACCCCGCCCTCGGCGTCCGTGGCCTGCGGATCGGCCTCGCGCAGCCCGAGGTCCTGGACAAGCAGCTGCGCGCCATCGCGGAGGCCGCCCGCAGCACCAAGGCCGACGTGTGGGTGATGGCGCCGATGGTCGCCGTGCTCAGCGAGGCGCAAGCGTTCGACCGGCACGCTCGCGAGGCCGGCCTGCGCACCACCGGAGTCATGGTCGAAATCCCGGCGGCCGCGCTGTCGGCCAGGGAGATGCTCGGCGCGGTCGACTTCGTCAGCATTGGTACCAACGACCTCGCCCAGTACACCCTTGCCGCTGACCGGATGTCCGGCCCGCTCGCCGCGCTCAACGACCCGTGGCAGCCCGCGCTGCTCAGGCTGATCGGCATGGTGGGCGCCGCCGGCGAGGCCGAGGCCAAGCCGGTGGGTATTTGCGGTGAGGCTGCGGCCGACCCGGCGCTCGCGCCGGTGCTGATTGGGCTCGGCGCCACGAGCCTGTCGATGTCGGCACGGTCGCTGTCAGACGTGGGCGCCGTGCTCAAGACGGTGACCCTGCAGCAGTGCCGCGATCTCGCGGCACTCGCGAAGCACGCCCAGGACGCGACGTCCGCCCGCGACGCGGTTCGCGCCGCCCTGCCCGCCCTGGGGGAGCTCGGACTATGACCGGTCGTTCCTCCCGAAGTGCGCGTCCAGCCCGAGAGCAGTGCGAGAACCTGGCCCGGATCGCGCTGGATGCCGTCGACGCGACGACAGCCCGCGCGACGGTGGCGGCACGGTAACCACCGGACCGGTCAGGACAGCTCGAGCAGGTACACGATCAGCTGCGTCTCTTCGGACGGCCACCAGTCGCGCTCCGGCGCGCGGACGAAGCCCATCCGCTCGTAGATCCGGTGGGCGGTGGCCATCGAGGTCAGCGAGCTGAGTGCCACGGCGGTGCAGCCCTGCTCGCGGGCGCGATCGAGGCACCACTGGGTGAGCGCGGCCCCGACACCGTGGCCGCGCGCCTCGGGCGCGACCGCCAGCATCCGGAACTCCGCTTCGCCCGGACGCGACACCTCGGCCCACGGCGAGCCGGGGAGGGCGAAGGTCACGGTGCCCAGGAGTGCCCCACCCGGCGCGGCGGCCACGACGAGGTCGGCCTGGGCGGCCCGTTGATCGGCTGCCCGCAGCTCGGCGGCGTACTCGTCGTCGGGGGTCAGGAACCCGTCGGCGACGTACGCGGCGAGCGTCAGCTCGCCGACCAGCGCCAGCTCCTCGGGCGCGGCCGGGCGGATCTGCACCCGGCCGAGCCTAGGAGTCGGTCAGTGCCGCAGCGCGTAGGGGGCCGACGGCAGGCCCCCCGTCGCCCAGTCGACATGACTGGCCGGCGGTGTCGAGGGGTTGTTGTGACGGAACATCCGGACGCCGGCAACCAGCTCGGCGAGGACGAGGACGGCGGCGAGGACAAGGAATGTGGTCATGGCAGAAACTATGCGCCTGTCGTCATCCTGCCACCAGTGGCAGCATTGACAACTTACATCTAGTTCCTGCCATACTGCAGGGGTGATCCGCACCGTTGCCGTCCCCGTCCTGGACGACGTCCTGCCCTTCGAGCTGGGTGTCCTCTGCGAGGTCTTCGGGACCCCACGTCCCGACGACCCAGAGCTGCCCACCTTCGAGTTCACGCTCTGCACCGGGCGGCCCGGACCGGTCCGGGCTGTTTCGGGATACTCGCTGATCGTCGACCGGGGCTGGGATGCGCTGGACGACGCCGACCTGATCGCGGTGCCGGCGCTGCGATTGCGCGAGGAGACCCCGCCGGAGCTGCTGGAGAAGCTGGCGGCGGCCCACCGGCGCGGTGCCTGGCTGCTCAGTGTCTGCACCGGCTCGTTCCTGCTGGGGCAGGCCGGGATCCTGGATGGACGCGAGTGCACCACGCACTGGATGCATGTGGACGAGCTGCGCGAGCTGGTGCCCTCGGCGAAGGTCGACGCCGACGTCCTCTACGTGGAGGACGGCAACGTCCTCACCAGTGCCGGGACGGCGGCGGGGATCGACGCGTCGCTGCACCTGATCCGCCGGGAGTTCGGCACCCGGGTGGCCAACCGGCTGGCCCGCCGGATGGTGATGCCCCCGCACCGCGAGGGCGGACAGCGCCAGTACGTCGACCAGCCGGTCCCGTGCGAGGTCGACACCCTCTCCGAGACGTTGCAGTGGATGCTGGAGAACCTCGCGGAGGACATGACCGTCGACGAGCTCGCCGACCGCGCCCACCTGTCGTCGCGGACGTTCGCCCGAAGGTTCCGGGCCGAGACCGGCACCACTCCGCTGCAGTGGCTGACGGACCAGCGGATCCTGCACGCCCGGCGGCTGCTGGAGGAGACCGCCCAGCCGGTCGAGAAGGTCGCCGACCTGGTCGGGTTCGGCAGCGCGTCGGTCCTGCGACATCACTTCACCCGACGCGTGGGCACGACCCCGCATGCCTACCGGCGGACGTTCGCCCGCGCCGGTTGAGTCGCCGTCACGCCAGGTTGGTGCTGCGCGGGTAGGCAACCTCGGGGTCGGTCGCGACGTTGACGAGATAGGGCACACCGGCCGCGAAGGCCCGGTCCAGCGCCGGCCCCACGTCCCGCGCCCGGGTGACCAGCTCACCCGCTCCACCCAGGGCTCGGACCACCCCGTCGTAGCGCGTCTGAGGCGCTAGCTCGGCCGCCACGTCGTAGCCGTAGAGGAATCGCATGGGGTGCTTCTCGAGGCCCCAGCCGCCGTTGTTGCCCATCACCATCACGACGGGCAGGTCGTGACGGACCAGCGTGTCCACGTCCATCAGCGAGAAGCCGGCCGCGCCGTCGCCGAGCAGCAGCACCACCTGTCCGGAGGGCCGCGCCAGTCGCGCACCGATCGCGTAGCCCAGCCCGGTGCCGAGGCAGCCGTAGGGCCCCGGGTCGAGCCAGCTGCCGGGTGCGGTCGGCTCGACGTACTTCCCTGCGTACGACACGAAGTCGCCGCCGTCGCCGATGACGACCGCGTCGTCGGCCAGCCGGCCGGCCAGCTCGCCGTAGATGCGGGCCGGATGGACCGGGTCGGCGTCGCTGGACAGCAGGTCGCGGTCCTTCTCCACCGCCGAGTGCGCGACGGCCCTCAGGTCGATGGTCCACCGGTCGTACGCTCCGGGGCGCGCGGCTCTGGTCCACGCCTCGAGCACCCCGTCCAGCACCAGGGTGAGGTCCCCGGCCGCCGAGCCGGCGAGCTCGACATGCTGGGAGAGCTGTCCGGGAGAGTCCGCCAGGTGCACGACGGAGGCGGTGCCGGTGTCGTCCCTGCCGCCGAACACCCCGAAGCCGAGCCGGAAGTCCAGCGGCACGCCGACCACCACCACCAGGTCGGCACCGCCGAACGCGGCCCCCCTCGCCCGGGTCACGAGCAGGGGGTGACCCGCGGGCAGCACGCCGCGGCCCATCCCGTTCGTGATGACCGGGACTCCGGTCGTCTCGGCCAGCCGGCGGGCCGCGTCCTCGGCGCCGTCGCTCCACACGTCGGAGCCGAGGACCAGCACCGGCCGCTCGGCCGCGGCGAGCAGCTTGGCCACCTTCGCGACGTCGTCAGCGTCGGGGGCAACCGGCTCTCGGGCCGGCACCGACGGCGGCACCACCTCGGACCGGCTGAAGAGCTCGTCCATCGGCACGTCGAGGAACACCGGCCCCCGGTGAGGAGCGGTCGCCAGGCGCAGCGCCTCGTCGACCTGGCCGGCGATCTCGGCCACGGTCGCGACAGTGCCCGCGTGCTTGGTCACCGGGGAGAGCAGCGGTGGGTGGTCGAGCTCCTGCAGGCTGCCCGCCCCCCACCGGAAAGCCGGCGCGCGCCCGCCCAGGACGAGCAGCGGCGACCCGTTGAACCACGCGGTGGTCACCGCACTGATGCCATTGGTGACGCCAGGTCCGGCGGTCAGCACGGCGAGGCCGGGACGCCTGGTCAGCTTCGCGGTCGCCTCGGCCGCGAAGACCGCGGTCTGCTCGTGCCGCACGTCGACCAGCCGCATCGGTGGGTCGGCGGTCACCGCCCCGTCGTACAACGGGAAGACGTGTGCCCCGGACAGGGTGAACATCGTCTCCACGCCGTGGGCGCGGGCCACCGCGACCGCGTGCTGTCCGCCGTGACCGTCAGCTGAGGGCATGCCGCACTGTAGGACGTGGGGTTCAGTGCACGACTTCGGGGATCTCGTGCAGCCTCGGGTCCCCCTCGTCGGCGAAGTACTCGTCCGGCTTGGTGACATCGACGCCATCCGGTGCCTTGGCCGCCCGGAGTGCGACGGTCGCAAGCGCACAGACCACCAGGTTCGCGAGCAACGCCAGGAAGCCGGCGTAGATCGCGGTGGTGGTGTCGAAGCCCAGCTCGGACAGCGGGAAACCGGATCCGCCGAAGTGCTCCTTCGCGATCGTGATGCTGCCGTCCGCGTTGAACACCTTCTGCTGGATCTGGTACGTCGTCCAGAACCCGACCGCCATCCCGGCCGCCCACCCGGCGACGAGTGCCCAGCGGTGGAACCACCGCGTGTACAGACCGAGCGCGACGGCCGGCAGCGTCTGAAGAATGATGATGCCGCCGATCAGCTGCAGGTCGATCGAGAACTGCGGGTCGAGCCCGAGGATCGCGAGCAGGGCACCGACCTTGACGACCAGCGACGCGAGCTTGCTGCTGCGCGCCTCCTGTGCCGGCGTCGCATCCCGGTTGATGTACTCCCGGTAGATGTTGCGGGTCCACAGGTTGGCGGCAGCGATCGACATGATGGCGGCGGGCACGAGGGCGCCGATGCCGATAGCAGCGAAGGCGACGCCGGCGAACCAGCTCGGGAACATCTGGTCGAACAGCAGCGGCACGATCGTGTTGCTGTCGACCTTGCCCTCGTCGCTCGTGATCGGGGTGACATCGGCAGCGATGGCCATGTAGCCGAGGAGGGCGAGCAGCCCGAGGATGAAGCTGTAGGCCGGCAGGGTCGCCATGTTCCGCTTGATGACGTTGCGTCCCCGCGACGCGAGGACGCCGGTGATCGAGTGCGGGTACAGGAACAGCGCCAGGGCGGACCCGAAGGCGAGCGTGGCGTACTGCAGCTGCGACGGTCCGGCGAGCAGGATGCCGTCTCCCGGGTTCGGTGACTCGGCGAACTTGGCCTCGGCAGCGCCGAATATCTCGTCCCAGCCACCGAGCTTGTAGGGCACCACGATGACGGCGACGATGATCACGATGTAGATCAGCGTGTCCTTGACGAACGCGATCAGCGCCGGAGCACGAAGCCCGGAGTTGTAGGTGTAGGCCGCGAGGATCGTGAACGCCACGATGATCGGGATGTGCCCCGTGACGCCCATCGCCTTGAGGACGGCCTCGATCCCGACCAGCTGCAGCGCGATGTAGGGCATCGTCGCGACGATGCCGGTGACGGCGACCAGCAGTGCCAAGGTGGAGGAGCCGTGGCGGGCTCGCACGAAGTCGGCGGGGGTGACGAAGCCGTGCACGTGCGATATCGACCAGAGCCGGATCAGGACGAGGAAGACGATCGGGTAGACCACGATCGTGTAGGGCACGGCGAAGAAGCCGATCGCGCCGGCTCCGAAGACGAGAGCCGGCACGGCGACGAAGGTGTACGCCGTGTAGAGGTCTCCGCCGATGAGGAACCAGGTGATCCAGGAGCCGAAGCTGCGGCCGCCCAGGCCCCACTCGTCGAGATGCTCGAGGGTCTCGGCCTTGCGCCAGCGGGCGGCCAGGAAGCCCATCGCGCTGACCACGACGAACAGCGTGGTGAAGACGACCATCTCGGTGGTGTTGACGTCGTCGAACACGGCTCAGCCCCTCGTCTTCAGGAAGACCAGAAGCGTCGTCGTGACGCCGATGGCGATGGCCGCCAGCTGGTACCAGTAGAAGAACGGGATGTCGAAGAGCGTCGGGCCCTCGCGGTTGTACAGCGGGGGGTAGAGCGTGGCGACCAAGGGGAGCAGCAGGAGCCAGTTCCACGGGCTGTGGTCGGACCGTGCGGCTCGGCGGGTGCTGTCGGGGACGCCGCCGGAGCGGTCGGGACGGTCGGGCTCATAGGTGGTCACGACGGACCTCCGGCGCAGGGGGACGGGTTGGCCGGGAGATTATCCCCACATGTCACATTTCGGAACCATTCGCCCGGATGTCGAGAGCGATGGCCCGTCAGATCGTCTGCGAGAGCGCCTTCACCGGCATGCCGAGGTCGCCCAGCAGGTTCAGGTCGTCCTCAGGGCTGCGACCGAGCGTGGTCAGGTAGTTGCCGACGATGACGGCGTTGATGCCGCCCAGCATGCCCTCGCGCGTCCCGAGGTCTCCGAGCGTGATCTCCCGGCCGCCCGCGTAGCGCAGGATGGTCCTGGGCAGTGCCAGCCGGAACGCGGCGATGGTGCGCAGCGCGTCCGTGCCCGCCATCACCGGCAGGTCGCCGAACGGGGTGCCGGGCCGGGGGTTGAGGAAGTTCAGCGGCACCTCGTCGGGTTCGAGCTCGGCGAGCTGGGCGGCGAACTCCGCGCGCTGCTCCAGCGTCTCGCCCATCCCGACGATGCCGCCGCAGCAGACCTCCATGCCGGCGTCACGGACCATGGTCAGGGTCGACCAGCGTTCCTCCCAGCTGTGCGTCGTGACCACGGCCGGAAAGTACGAGCGGGCCGTCTCGAGGTTGTGGTTGTAGCGGTGCACGCCCATGTCTGCGAGCTCGTCCACCTGCTCCTGGGTGAGCATGCCGAGAGACGCGGCGACGTTGATGTCGACGGCCTCACGGATCGCCGCGACGCCCTCGCGCATCTGGCTCATCAGCCGCGCGTCCGGCCCCCGCACGGCGGCGACGATGCAGAACTCGGTGGCCCCGGTGGCGGCCGTCTCGACCGCGGCCTGCACCAGGCTAGGGATGTCGAGCCAGGCGGACCGGACGGGGGAGGCGAACAGCCCGGACTGCGAGCAGAAGTGGCAGTCCTCGGGGCAGCCGCCGGTCTTGACCGAGACGATTCCCTCGACCTCGACCTCGGGGCCGCACCAGCGCAGGCGCACGTCGTGGGCCAGGGCGAGCAGGTCCGGGAGGGCGTCGTCCGGCAGCCGCAGCACAGCGAGGACCTGCTGCTCGTCGAGCCCCCGGCCGTCCTCGAGCACCTGCCGGCGCGCCAGGTCGAGGAGCGATCCGGTGTCCAAGGTCGGGTCAGTCGGCTGCACGGCGGAAGTCTGCCGCATCGAATGCGCCCCCCAGCCCGGGGCCCAGCCCAGCCCGGGCGGCCAGCAGGAACTCCGCCCCGTCCAGCGCACCGGCGCCGGCGCGCAGGGCACCGGCCAGCGGTCGGGCAGCAAGCATCTCGAGGTCCCGGACGTTGCTGCGGCAGGCCAGGTCGGGCTGGTCGGGCCATGAGCCGAGCACGACCCCCGCGAGGGCGACGCCGCGGTGCGCCATCGCCTCGAGGGTGAGCGCGGTGTGGTTCAGGGTGCCCAGCGCCGGGTCGGCCACGACCAGCACCGCCGCGCCGACCTCCCGCGCCAGGTCGGCGATGGTGAGCCCCTCGTCGTCGTACCGCACGAGGAGACCGCCGGCGCCTTCGACGACCACCAGCGCTCGGTCGGCGGCGAGCTCCCGGACCTTGCGGGCGCTCTCGTGCAGGTCGACGGGTGGCCGGCCGGCGCGGCGGGCGGCGGCGGCGGGGGAGAGCGGGTCGGGGAAGCGTCCGTGCTCGTGCAGGTCGGTGACACCGGCCAACCGCCGTACGTCGTCGAGGTCGCCCGGCTGGGCCGGCCCGACCCCTGTCTGTGCGGGCTTCACGACCGCGACCGACCCCTCGCGTGCCGCCGCCAGCGCGGCGACCGCAGCCGTGACGACGGTCTTCCCGACTCCCGTGCCGGTCCCGCTCACCACCAGCACGCTCACGTGCCGAAGCCTAGGGTCAGCCGTTGGCCCGGCCGCGGCGGCCTACTGCCGCCGGGGTCTGCCCCGCCCTTCGCGGCGGTGTCCGCCGGATGACGTCAGGGCCGAGCATCCGCCGCTCGAAGGTCTGCATCGCCAACAGGGCACACAGGACGAGCAGCGGGCTGAACAGCACGATCGCGAGCAGCATTGGTTACCGCTGCGTGCCCGCGGCAGCCGGCCGATGCGGTGTGCCGGGCACGGCGACGAGCCGCTTCATCAGCTCTGCGGCGCTGGGAGGAATGACCGGTGCAGGCATGCCCGTGGGGAGGCTGCGCCGGACATGCATCCGGAACTCTCGCACGTTGACGAGGAACCCGAGCAGGTTCACGTCAACCGGCCCCATGTCGGCAACGAGGGCTGTTGAGTCGGTGCCGAGCGAGACAGCCGCGGTGTGGCGGCGGCTGCCGACGCCGATGGCTGTCCCGTCGGCGTCGATGAGCTCACCGGTGAAGACCCCTGCGGCTGCGAGATGGTCGTACTGGTTGACGAACCGCTCGAGCCGGTAGGCGCCGGTGAACGTCCCGGTCCCGCCGCTCGGTGACCCGAAGGCTCCGGTCACGGCGGCCTCCGCGCAGAACGCTGGGCCGCTGCTGGCCGAACGACCAGCGCCCTCGACGGGGAACGGGATGATGGTCACGGGGAGTCTCCAGGGGATCACGGCGTGCCCTCGCAGGGCCTTCCACTATGAGGACCCCTCGGGGGCAGTCGCATGACGCGAACGGGCGTACTGTGCCCACCGTGAGCGCTGCGGAGTCCGCCGACCCCGCCCGTGAGCCCCAGAACGAGCCTGATGTCGGGGCCCTCATCCCGATGGTCCGACGCATCGTCGGAGCGCGCGTGAGCGACGCAGCCGCTGCCGACGACCTCGTGCAGGAAACGCTCGTGCGGGTGTTGGCGGCAGCCGACCGGGTCGAGCCGGGGATGCTCGAGCCGTACGCGATCGTCACGGCACGCAACGTCATCGCGTCCATGTGGCAGGAGAAGGACCGGCACCGGCGCAACCAGCACCGGGTGGTGGACCTGCGGCCACCGGAGGCACCGGACGAGGACCTCCTGGCCCGCGAGGAGCAGGCCGCGATCGCGGCGGCGATGGCACGCCTGTCGCAACGCGAGCGGGCCACGCTGCTGGCCCACGAGGTGTCCGGTCAGGACACCAAGTCCCTGGCCGCCGAGCTGGGGTCGACCGCCGGTGCGGTCGCGGCCCAGCTCAACCGGGCCCGGGCCAGGCTGCGGGTGGAGTACCTCCTGGCTGTGGAGCAGGCGGAGCCGCCGTCCGACCGGTGCCGGCCGGTCCTGCTGGCGATCTCCGGTGGCGACCGCCGCCGCCAGCGGGAGGTCGACGCGGCACGGCACCTGCTCGAGTGCGAGCTGTGCGCGCGCCTGAGTCAGCCCTTGATGGACCGCGGGCACCACCGTGACGACGAGCTCCACATCCCGGTTCACGTCGACGCGGACGTCGTCGCGGCGCGCCAGGCGGTCCGCGAGCTCGCCTCGCGCCTGACGTTCTCCAGCACCGAGCTGACGCTCATCGCGACGGCGGTGTCGGAGGTGGCGCGCAACATCGTCCGTTTCGCGGGCCGGGGGGAGATCGTCGTGGAGCTGCT
>DASVED010000152.1:0-3439 GCA_036380775.1 Actinomycetes bacterium | reverse complement strand
GGGCTCCGCCGTCGCGGCGAGGCCTTCACCGTGGAGTGGCGCGACGCGGCCGGGTTCAGCATCGAGGAGGAAGGGCAGGGCGCCGCCAACCTGCTCGCGACGTTCGAGAAGCTCAACGCGGCCGACCTCGCGACAGTGCTGCACGGCCTCTCCCCGAAGAGGCGGGCCGAGGTCGCCGCCGCGCTCGACGACGAGATGCTCGCCGACGTCCTCGAGGAGCTGCCGGAGGACGACCAGGTCGAGATCCTCAGCAAGCTCGAGGAGGAACGTGCCGCGGACGTCCTGGAGGCGATGCAGCCCGACGACGCCGCAGACCTGCTCTCCGAGCTGCCGCAGGCCGACGCCGAGAAGCTGCTCGAGCTCATGGAGCCCGACGAGGCCGCACCGCTGCGCCGCCTGCTGGCCTACTCCGATGACACGGCCGGCGGCATGATGACGACGGACCCGGTCGTGCTCCCGCCGGACGCCACCGTCGCCGAGGCCCTCGCCCGGGTCCGCCAGCCCGAGCTGTCCCCTGCCCTGGCCGCCCAGGTCTACGTCTGCCGTCCGCCGCTGGAGACACCGACGGGTCGGTACATCGGGGTCGCACACATCCAACGACTGCTGCGCGAGCCTCCCTCGGCGCTGGTCAGCGGCGTGGTCGACTCGGACATCGAGGCGCTCCGGACCGACGTCCCGCTGTCGGAGATCACGCACCACCTGGCGACGTACAACCTGGTCGCGGCACCGGTCGTCGACGACAACGACCACCTGCTCGGCGCCGTCACCGTGGACGACGTCCTCGACCACCTGCTGCCCAGCGACTGGCGGGCCCGCGACCGGGCGGCGCTCTCGGCCGGGGACCCGCTCCCTCCGGGGGTGGGCACTGATGCGTGAGCCGCGCCGCGGGGCACGGCTGGACCAGCCGCGCGAGGTCCGTCGGGCGATCGTCCCGACCCCCACCTACGACCCCGAGGCGTTCGGTCGCCTGAGCGAGCGGATCGCGCGCTTCATCGGGACCGGCCGCTTCCTGGTCTACATGACCGTGTTCGTGGTGGTCTGGCTGGTCTGGAACGTCGCTGCCGCAGGACTGGTCTACGACGACTACCCCTTCGTGTTCCTCACGCTGATCCTCTCGCTGCAGGCCTCCTACGCAGCGCCGCTGATCCTGCTGGCGCAGAACCGACAGGCCGACCGGGACCGGGTGCAGTACGAGCAGGACCGGGCACTCACCGAGCGCACCATCGCCGACACCGACTACCTCACCCGCGAGCTGGCCTCGCTGCGCATCGCGGTCGGCGACATGGCGACGCGGGACTTCCTGCGCTCCGAGCTCCGCCAGCTCCTCGACGAGCTGGACGAGCGTCGCGGCGCGGAGTCCAGCGGCCGGGGCGGCCAGGGCGCCAACCGGCCCGACCAACGCTGAAGTTCCGTCCCGCGGATCCCGATGCTCTCCTGGTGAGCTCCCCTTTGCCCGAGCGCGCCAGGCTCGGTGACGTGCTGGTCACCGCCGGCGTGCTCACCGACGCGGAGCTGGTGGAAGCCCTCGACGCGCAGCGGTCGATCATCGGGTCACGGCGCCGGCTGGGCCACGTCCTGGTGGACCTCGGCCTGGCGACCGAGCAGCAGATCGCCGACGCGCTGGGCGACCAGCTCGGTCTGGACGTGGTGGACCTCAGCAAGGTCGCCCTGTCGCCGGAGAGCGTGCGGCTGCTCCCCCGCGGCGTCGCGCAGCGGCTCGGCATGATCGTCCTCGTCCGCGACGGGAACCAGCTGACCGTGGCGGTCACCGACCCGACCGACGTGGTGGCCCTCGACGACGTCCGCTTGCACACCGGACTGACCGACCTCATCGTCCAGGTCGCGACCGAGACCCAGGTGCGCGAGCACCTGGTGCGGATCTGGTCGCTCTCCGAGGACTCGACAGACGCCACGACGTACTTCGACGAGATCGATGTCGCTGCACCGGATCTCGATGAGATCGCCGCGACGGACGACGCCCCCACGGTCCGCCTGGTCAGCCTCGTGCTGGCCGACGCGGTGCGAGCCGGCGCCAGCGACATCCACGTGGAGCCGCAACGGGACACCCTGCGGGTCCGCTACCGGGTCGACGGGGTGCTGCGCGACGTCATGTCCGCGCCGCGCAACGCGATGGCGTCGGTCGTGAGCCGCCTCAAGATCGTGTCCGGGCTGGACATCGCGGAGCGGAGGCTGCCGCAGGACGGCCGCACCCGGATCACCGTCGACGGGCAGCAGATCGACGCCCGCGTGGCGACGATGCCCTCGATCCACGGCGAGAAGGTGGTCGTCCGCCTGCTGACCCGCGCCGAGCAGGTGCCCGCCCTCGACGACCTCGGCCTGGAGCCCGGCCAGCTTGCCGTCCTGCGGCACGCGCTCACCAACCCTCAGGGCCTGATCCTGATCACCGGTCCCACCGGGTCGGGCAAGACCAACACGCTGTACTCCGCGGTCGCCGACATCCATCTGCCCGAGCGGAACATCGTCGCCATCGAGGACCCGGTGGAGGTCCAGATGGCCGGCATCACGCAGGTCCAGGTCCACGAGCGCAGCGGGCTGACCTTCAGCCGCGGACTGCGGGCGATCCTCCGCCAGGACCCGGACGTGGTGCTGCTCGGCGAGATCCGGGACAGCGAGACCGCCGGGCTCGCCGTGCGCGCGTCGCTGACCGGTCACCTCGTCCTCACGACCCTGCACACGAACAGCGCGGTGGCTGCGATGACCCGGCTCGTCGACATGGGCGTCGAGCCGTTCATGGTGGCCTCGTCGCTGAGCGCCGTCGTGGCGCAGCGGCTGGTCCGCCGGCCGTGCCAGGGCTGCCTCGTCGATGACACACCGGACCCCGCCCTGCTCGAGCAGCTCGGGGTCGAGAGCGCCGTGCTGGCGGCCGCCCGGCCGGTGCGCGGGACCGGGTGCACCCAGTGCGGCCAGTCGGGCTACCGCGGGCGTACCGGCATCTTCGAGGTCCTCCTCGTCGACCAGCACCTGCGGCGCGTCCTGGGCCGGGACCCCACCGAGCGGGCCATCGCCCAGGCAGCGACCGGGCTCGTCACTCTCCGCGAGGCGGCGACCGCCAAGGCACTGGCCGGCGAGACGACGTTCGACGAGGTCGCGCGGATCAGCCCCCGCGACTGACCGGGCTGACCCGGCTGACCGGGCGGACCGCCTCGGACGAGTCGTCGATCATCCGGCCCAGAAGGGTCGACAGCTGCGCTGCCTCCTCCTCGTCCAGACGGCCGACGGCGTGCTCAGCCACCCCCCGCAGGTGGGTGCCGCTCGCCTCGCGGAGCTTCTCCACGCCGGCCGGCAGCAGGACGGTGAACAGCCCCCTCGCATCGTCGAGGCAGGCCTCGCGGCGCACCAGCCCTTCTCGCTCCAGGCGGTCGACCAGGCGGGTCAGCCCGCTGCGGGAGAGCAGGACGCGCTCCGCGAGCTCGGACAT
>DASVED010000151.1:0-9298 GCA_036380775.1 Actinomycetes bacterium | reverse complement strand
GGAGCGCAAGTCCAGCGCTGGGGTCGTTCGGTTGCCCCTGACCTTCAGGATCTGCTTCTGCTTCATCACGCGTCCCTCGTAGTGATGACGCCGGCCGCGCTGCATCAGCCATGCGCGTGTCGGATTGCCCGAGGCCGAGAGGAACTCGGCTGAGCTAGTCGGTTGCCTGCAGTACCGCGGTGCCGAACTCGCTGAAGGCGCGGCACCAGACCCAACGGATCTGACGCGCGCCGCCCGCGGAACGACGTACTGTTGGTTGCCCTTGTTGCCTTTAGCCCACCCAGGTCGAGGGCCCGGTTGATCCCGGTCCGGCCAGGCACAAGATGGACCCTGAGGTCGGGACCGGGAGCGGTGCTGAACCCGGTCAGGGTCAGGAGCCGCTTCCCGTCGGGTGTACGGACGAGCGACGCTGTGCCGCGCGTCACGTCGCGCCCGATCCGAAGTTGCCGGTCGACTCCTGCGTGCGATAACGGTGGCTTGAGCTGCCGTCGGGTCGGCATCCGGCTCGGCCACCACGACCTTCTCGTCGACCACTCGGTCGACCGTGCTGGTGAAGAGCAGGGAGCTACCGGTGAGCGAGGCGGTCACGAAACTGTCGACAAGGACAGCGATTGCCGTCACCTGGCGAGTCCGGGCGAGCAGGAGGGCGACGACCCCGGTCGCCGCGAACCAGGCGCCGGTGAGCACTTTGGCGGTCGTCGCGTCGTCGGTGACTACCCCACCTGCCGCCCACAGGCAGACGAGCACGACGAGGCCGGCCGCGATAGCGGTCGAGCCGTCGCGGGCGACCCGCCATGACGTCATGGTGCTCCGTCTCCCGACGTCGCGATCCGTGACGCGGAGACGAGATCGACCCGACGTCGTAACGGTCCGGCCGGCTCGGCGCACTGAACGGCCAACGATCGCCGGGCAGCGCGCCACGGCGGCACCGAACCCGACGACCCGGAGGTCTCATCATGTCCCGCACAAGGACCACGCTCGCCCTCGCGGCGACTGCCGCGTTGACCGCGGCGCTGCCGCTCGCGAGCATCCCAGCCGCGCATGCGGCGGGCGCGGCGGGCGGCGTCTACGTCCTCAGCAACCAGGTGTCCGGCAACGCCGTGATCCAGTACGACCGTGCGCCCGACGGTCGCCTCACCCTGGCCGATAGCTATCCGACCACTGGAACCGGCACCGGTGGCGGGCTCGGCTCGCAGAACGCCGTCGTCGTCGACGAGGATGGCAGCCACCTGTACGCCGTCGACGCGGGCTCCAGCACCCTCACCTCGTTCCGCATCACCGGGGGTGGGCTCGAGCGCATCGGCACCGTCCCGTCCGGCGGCAGTACTCCGACCAGTATCGCTGTCCACGGCGACCGCGCATACGCGCTCAACACCGGCGGCGCCAGCAACGTCGCCAGCTTCGCAGTGGCGGACGGCGCCCTCACCGCGCTCGTTGACGGCACCCACGCCCTGAGCGGAACCGGTGCCAACCCCGCGCAGGTCTCCGTCACCCCCGACGGCCAGCGGCTCGTCGTCACCGAACGGGCGACCAATCTCGTCGACGTGATCGATCTCGACGCCGCCGGGCGCCCGGAGTCCTTGGTCAGCGTCCCGTCTTCGGGTTCGGTGCCCTTCGGGTTCGACTTCGACAACAAGGGGCACCTGCTTGTGTCCGAGGCAGCGGCCAGCACCGCCTCGTCCTACGACGTCACCGCGACCGGTCTCACGACCATCAGCGCCTCAGTGCCCACGACCGAGAACGCCGCCTGCTGGCTGGTGGCCACCAGCAACGGCAAGTACGCCTACACCGGCAACGCCGGCGGGTCGCTGTCGATCAGCGGCTTCCGGGTCGGCAACGACGGCTCGCTGTCGCTGCTCACGCCGGGCGGCAAGTCCGGCGTCACCCCGGCCGGTGTCACCGATCTCGCGCTCAGCGGCAACAGCCACTTCCTGTACGGACGGCTCGGAAACGGCTCCGTGGCGGGCTTCGAGGTGCATCAGGACGGCAGCCTCGACCCGGTCGGGGTGACTGGCGGTCTCCCGGCTGGTGCGGCGGGTATCGCCGCTGTCTGACCGTGTTGCCCAGGGCGGGCGGGCTTGTGACGGCCCGCCCGCCGTTGCGCGCCCCCGCCGGGCGCTCCCGGCCTACGGTGCGTGCATGGCCGCGCAGCCGGAGGCAGACGTCACAGCCGCTCTCCGCGCCGGCGGCGAAACGGTTTTCGGCGGGCTGGTGCGGACCTGGTCACCCTGCCTCGGTGCGCACCGCGATGGCGCTGACCGGGGACCGCGCCGCAGCTGATCTGGTAGTGCGTAGCACCTGGTTGCGCCTGCCGGCTGAACTGGACGGCTACCGGGCGCCGCCGGAGCTGTTGGGGTGGGTGTGCGGTCTGCTGCAGGGTCAGCTCGGCCTGCGTGTCGGGGCCGACGAGCCGGCATATGGCGCCGAGCTGTCTGGTTCGCCCGTCGACCGGTCTCGGGTTCCTTCCGCCGACGCGCCCCCTATGGCCCGGAGACTGGCAGGTCCCGCCGGCGGTGTGGGTCGCGATGGACGACGCGCGGTCCTCGTCGCACGGCGTCGGAACGGCGCTGCGGGCGGCTCTCGACGGGTTGCCGCGGGCGCAGAGGGTCATCGTCGGGCTGCGCGACATCGCCGGCTGCGAGGTGGCCGAGATCACCACGATCGCGGGCAGCCGCCGGAGCAGGTCCGCGACCTCCTGCACCGAGGCCGCGCCGCGCTGCGCAGCCGGCTCGTCCTGGCGTCCTGGCGTCCTGGCGGACGGCGCGCGCGGCGGCGCGGTCCTGACCTTCGTCGCGGGCGTCAGCCCTCGGTCGTGTCTTCTCTCGCCAGTGCACCCGTCGGGCGGGCGGAACGTGCATGGCGGCGCCACGACGGCACCAGCCCAGGTCGACGCGGCGCCGGTCGTCGAGCACGACCTGCGCCATTGGGCGTGGCTTGGTCCGCGAGGACCCGGCGGCGGCCCAGGCTCTCCCGCTCGCGTGGTACGACATGCCCGTGGCCTACGTGCCGGAAGCGTTCCGCCGTCTCTGACGCTCCGGAGCTCCGTGCTCATCAGGCGCCGACTGCCGGACGCGCATGGCCACGTCCACGACGTCCCCGACGAGGATCTGGTTGGCGCAGCGAACGGTCTTCTTCACCGGCAGCACGAACGAGCCGCTGGCCTTGTCGGGATAGACCGACGTGTCCCAGGTCGAAGTGCCCACGGTGACGGTGACCCGGATGGACCCGAAGCCCGGCCCGGAAGGAGGAACAGCGTCACGCAGGCCTTCCGCGACTGCGGCGGGCAGGGTCAGGAAGTGCCAGCCTCCGACGCCGTGGTGCGCCCACACCGGGGAGGAGAACCGGAACTTGGTCGGCACGAGTCGGGACAGTAGAGGACCTCACCGACAGGCGCGTCACTCGACCGATGTCCGCCCAGCTCCCGGGGTAGGGAAATGGTCGGCGCGCACCGACGATCCCGACGTCTCGCCTCAACGCACCCAGGCCGCCGAGCGTCATGTTGCCGACGACGCGAACGGTGGGATGGGTCACCGCCAGGGCCACACTGGGTGTGGCCGTGCCCACACCCGACCGTCGCGGATCGTTGCGGGCGGCTCGGCTGGAGTCGCTGGTGGAGGTCGGGGATCGAGCGATCCATATCCGCCGCGAGCGTCCCCACTGCCTTCCCGTCGGCATGGCGGGGCATGGCGGACCAGCCGTCCGCCGGAACCGGAAACCGTGATGCGGCCAGACACGCTGGGGCAGTATGCCTCAGTCGCTGGCTTCACCGACGTGGACGTCCTCCCCATCCACCACGACTTCTTCCGGTTCTACCGACTCACCGGGTGAAGCCCGCGTCGGGCCTCCGACTCCTCATCGCGGCCGCTTGCCCGACGAGACATCAGTGGAGGCGACAAGCTCGTCGAACCAGCCGGGTCGCTGTAGGAGTGCGTGCAGATCCAGTACGTCGTCCTGGGTGAACGGCGGGCCAAGCGGGGGAAGCTCCGGGTGCTCCGGTCCGGGATCGTCGTCCTCGTCGTACAGCTGCGCGCCGGCGGTGACGAGGAGCAGCAGCTGCGGCCACTTCACCGGCTGGCTGACCAGATCGGTGCAGCCCGAGCAGATCCAGCTGACGGTGCCGCCGATGACCTCGTCGCTGACTGACCCGCCGACATCGACCAGGACGGCAACGACCGGAGCGTGGGTCGTGGCGCTGCACTGCGCGCATTGGATTTCGATGTGGTCCATTGCCGCCGCCTCCCTTTCGTCTGGGTTGTCGGATGCGCCCGCCTGCTTCTTGGTCGATTTCGAGCCGGACCTGTTACAGGCGCTGGCCTACACGGCTCGGAGACTCGCCGATCCGAACTCGACGCTGAAGGCACGGCACCACACGACCACAGCTCCCGTCGGCGCGTTGGCGGGCACCTCGTACTGCTGGTCACCCTTGTTGCCCTTAAGGCCGCCGAGATCAACCTTGTCGGTAATGGACGAGTCCGACGGTACGAGGTAGACGCGCAGATCTGGCCCGGGCTCGGTCTCGAACTCGGTCAGGGCGAGCACCCGCTCGCCGGTCGGCAGCTTGATCAATGACGCCTCGCCGGTGGTCTCATGCGCGGCCGATCGGAACGTGCCTGCCGAGAGGAGGACCGGCTGGCTGGCGGCCGCGGCCGATGGTTCTGCGGCGGCGACGACGTTCTCGTCGACGACCTTGTCAACGCTGCTCGTGACCAGCAGGAAGCAACCGACGATCAGCGAGGCGAGGAACCAGGTCCCGATCACGGGAACGGCGAGACCACGCCAGCGAAGTCCGGCGGTGCACGCGACGAGACCTGCCACGACGAACCACGCGCCCGTGAGCACCATGGCGATCGTCGCGTCGTCGGTGAGTACGGCACCCGTCAGCCATACCCCGAGAAGCAGCATGACCGTCACGACCGGGACGGCCAGCAGCCGAGCCCACATCGGCACCCTGCGGGGCGAGGTGGGGAAGGATGCGGCGACGCGCACCCGCTCGAGCAAAGACATCGATGACTCCTCGTGGTGGCTGAGTGGGATCGTCTCTCGTCTCACGGTCTGCAATGACTCGAGAACGTGACACAGGCCCTTCCGAGCTGGTGTCGGGTCGGATGGCTCGCACTGCGCACCAGACCTCAGGCGCCCGTGGGGGCGTCGCCGGGGCGCAGGACTGTCTCGACCTCGATCTCGATCTTGATGTCCTTGCTGACGAGAACCCCACCGGTCTCGAGGGCGACGTTCCAGGTGACGCCGAAGTCCTCACGGTTCACCTGCGTCCTGGCCGAGAACACTGCGCGGTCGGCGCCCCACGGGTCGCGGGCGTAGCCCTCGAATGTGACGTCGAGATGTACCGGCTGGGTCACGCCGTGAAGGGTGAGATCGCCGATGACGGCCCCGGTCTTCCCGCGCCACCGCACGCTGGTGCTCCGGAAGGTTGCCTCTGGGAACCGCTCGGCGTCGAAGAGCTCGGGGGAGCGCAGGTGGTCGTCGCGGGCGTCGCTCCCGGACTCGACGCTGGCCATCCCGATGACGACCTCGACGCGTGATCGGTCCGGGTCGTCGGCGATCGTGACGGCGCCACGCACGTCGGTGAAGCGCCCGCGGACCTTCGTGACCATGAAGTGCCGACCGACGAAGGCGACGTCGGCGTGGCCGGGGTCGATGTCCCAGGTGCCCGCTGCCGGAAGCGTGACGCCTCCGACGACGCGGGTCGGGGTGACGGTGCTCGTGCTGGTCATGCCAACTCCTCTGGTAGATGCGGTTGCACGCACACAGTCGGGCGGCGGACGGTTGCGTTACATGTGTGTGCCGACGCACCTTTGAGTAGGCTCAGTGGCGTGGCCCGAGGAGTGGATCGTGTCGGCTCCTGGGCCGCGTTGCTGCGCGTGCACGCGTCCGTGGTACCCAGGCTCGAGCGCGCCTTGGCGGGCACCGGGCTGCCGTTGGCTTGGTACGACGTGCTCCTCGTGCTGAACGCCGCGCCCGACCGGCGCCTGCGGATGAGCGAGCTCGGCGCCCAGGCGGTCCTCAGCAGGGAGCGCATCAGCCGCATCGTCGCTGAGCTGGAAACCGCAGGACTCGTCACGCGCGAACGCAACCCCGACGACAAGCGCTCCTGGTTCGCGACGCTCACGCCGGAGGGGCGAAGCCGGCTGCGCAGAGCGGCGCCGACCTACCTCGCGGCCGTGGAGCATCACTACACACGGCACCTGTCCGATCGGGAGGTCGTCACCGTGAGTCAGGCGCTGTGGAGGGTGCTCGAGGCCGAGGAGTGAGTCTCACAGGAGGCCGTTCTCGCGGGCTGCCGCCACCGCTTCCTCCCGGGTCGAGACGGCAAGCTTGCGATACAGCGTCCGTGTGTGGGTCTTCACCGTGTTGTGCGAGACGTAGAGCGTGTCGGCGATCTCGCGCAGGGACCGTTGGCTGGGCAGCAGGCGGAGCACGGCCGCCTCCCGCGCGGTGAGTGACTGGCCAGAGGCGGCAAGTTGTACTCGTGGCGCGGACGGCTCGTCGGCGAGCAGCGCGCCCGCCCGGCCGGCGTCCGGCGAGGCTCGAAGGAGTGCCGTGCTCTCGGCCAGGTGCCGGGCGGCGGCCGCTCGCTCGCCCAGCTGTTCGAGGACGCGTCCGAGGGCCACGGCCGTCGCGACCCGCTCCAGCCGTCCGGCCCCGGATCCGGCAGCGGCGACGGCGCGTTCCAGGACCACCCGGGCCTCCGCCGGATTCTCGTCGCGCGCCAACAGCCGGCCCTGCACTAGTAGCGGCAGGGCGAGGACGAAGTGGGTGGCCAGGTCGGCCTTAGGGTCGAGGTGCCCGGCCACCTGGGTCAGTCGCCGCCGCGCGGTCACCTCGTCGTCCTCGTCGAGGGCCGCGAGCGCCAGATAGCCGGTGGCATAGGTGTGACCGGCGGCGTTGTCGTATGAGCGGGCAAGGGTCGCTGCGGTCGCCAACGACGTCTTCGCAGTCGCCGGGTCACCCGACCAGTAGGTCGTGGCGCCGCGCACGCAGTGTTCGACCGTAGGCCAGAACGGTTCGCTCTCCGATCGCAGCGGGGCCGCACGGTCTAGCTCCTCCCTCGCTCGACCGAGGTCGCCCGACTTGAATCGGTGCAGGGCTCTCAGGACGGCGTACGGGTAACCGTCTACCGGCGGGTCGACCTCGAGCCACGCGTCGAGCTCCTCGAGGCGCCCCTCGTCGGCCCAGATCATGACCCGGGCCGATGAGAGCCACGGATCATGGCGGACCCGCTGTGCTCCGAGCCCGTCCAGCCACCCGCTGACGGTCGTGAAGCGGCCGGCGTTGTACTCATGGTTCCAGTGCCGACCGACCAGGCGGTGCGCCGTCTCGCGGTCGCCGGCCTGGAGTGCGTGTCGGACCGCCTCCGACGGCGAGCCTTGCGTGGCGTACCACGCGCTGGCGCGCCGGTGCAGGGTGGGCAGCATCGCGGGGTCGGACCTCGCGAGCTCGCGGCGCAGCACACCGGCGAAGAGGTGGTGGTAGCGGAACCACTCATGCCGGTCGTCCAGGGACAGGAGGAAGAGGTTGGCCTGCTCCGCTCGGTGCAGCATCTCGACCGCGTCGCCGCGACCCGTGACCGCGTCGCACAACGGCGCGCACAGGCGGTCGAGGACAGCGGTTCGCGTCAACCAGGCACGCAGCTGGGGGTCGAGCCCGGCGAGCACCTCCGACCCGAGGTACTGCACCAAGTGCTCGTGCTCGCCGCTGAACCAATCGATGGCCTTGGCCGGGTCGCGGCTCGTCCGCAATGACAGGGCGGCGAGCTGCAGCGCCGCCGCCCACCCCTCGGTCCGTCGATGCAGGGTCCGCAGGTCCGCGGGACCGAGACGCAGTCCCAGCACGTCGGTCAGCAGGGTCCCGGTCTCCGCCGCCGAGAAGCGCAGGTCCGCGGCGTTCAGCTCGGTCAGCTCTCCCCGCTCCCGCAGCCGGGCGAGCGGAAAGCCCGGCTCCGAGCGCGTCACGAGAGCAAGGTGCAAGCTCGCGGGCAGGTGCTCCACGAAGTACGCGAGCTGCTCCTGCACCGGGGGCGACCGAACCAGGTGGTAGTCGTCGAGGACCAGTACCCCGCGGTCGGTGCCACCCTCGAGGGCATTGAGCAGGCTGGGCAGCAGCGTCCGGCGGATGTCGATGCGAGCGAGACCGGCGAGCCGGCGCGCCTCGGCGGTGCGATCCGGGAACATCGCAGACAGCGCCTCCACGACGTACGCCCAGAACATCGAGGGGTCGGCGTCGTCCTCGTCGAGCATGACCCAGCCGAAGCGCGCGTGCCCGGCCGTGCGCCGGCGCCATTGCAGCAGCAGCGTCGTCTTGCCCCAGCCGGCCGGTGCGCTGACGACCGTGAGTCGGCCCGACTGTCCTTGCACCAGCCGGTCGACCAGGTCCTCCCGCTCGACCAGCCGGCGCCGTCCCTGCGGGACATGGACCTTGATGGCGAGCAACGGCCGCGGGACGACCGGTCCCGGCGCGGCCGGGGGTGCGCTCACCGCTCACCCCCAACGTGGACGGTTCGATGTCGCCGGACGACGGGATCGATCCAGGCTTACCGCCTGCCGAACAATCCGTCCACCGGCACGCCGGAGCGTCTCACCCGGGTGAGTTCGGCGCTGAACGCCGTCGTCCGAGGACCGGGACGGCGCACCAGGCCTACCGTGGTGAACATGCCTGGCCTGGGTGACGTCCGTGCCGACGGGGCGGACGAGCCGGCGAACGGAGCCGATCAGCCTCTGGCCGATGCCCTGTCCGCAGGCGATGAGGCCGCATTCGCCTGGATCGTCCGGACCTGGTCGCCCGCCCTGCTGCGTACCGCCCTGGTCATTACCGGTGACCGGCGCGGGGCCGATGAGCTGCTGCTCGCGACCTGGTCACGGGTGCTGCGAGATGTGTCGGGCTTCCGGGCGCCGCCGCAGCTGAAGGTCTGGGTCTGGACGGTCATGCTGTGCATGGCCGGCGTGCCGGTCGCCGAGTCGGAGCTGGACGCGGCGCCTGCGCCGGGCCCGACCGTGGACCCGTCCCGGTTCCTCCCGTCGGGGGACCCGCAGTGGCCTGGCCACTGGGCGGCGCCCCCCGTCGCCTGGCCGGCCGTCGCGGCCACCCGGCCGGAGCAGCCGGGAGCCGGGCCGGCGCTGCGCGACGCGCTGGACCGGCTGCCGTTCATGCAGCGCGTCGTGGTCGCCCTGCGCGACGCGGCAGGCTGGGAGGTTGCCGAGATCAGCCAGCTGGTGCACCAGCGCCCCGAGCTGGTGCGTGGTCTGCTGCACCGGGCCCGCGCCGAGGTCCGTCAAGGCCTCGA
>DASVED010000150.1:0-10234 GCA_036380775.1 Actinomycetes bacterium | reverse complement strand
CGCTGTGGCAGAACGTCGTGGCGACCGACTTCCCGGCCCGCGCCGAGGCGATCGCGGACCTGCTGGCGGAGGACCAGCCGGACGTCGTCGGGCTGCAGGAGGTGGCGAACTGGCAGACGAGGTCCTTGGTCACCGGCGGCCAGGGGCCGTCGTACGAGTTCCAGGAGCTGCTGCTCGACGCGCTGGCCGACCGCGGCACGCCGTACCGCGTGATCGCCTCGAACACGAACTTCGTCAGTCCCGTCGTACCGGTCCCGCAGGTCGGGCTCGCCGTCCAGTTCACCGACCGTGACGTGGTCGTAGCCCGCGCCGATCTGCCCGCGTCGCAGCTCAAGGCCGCCAACCCGCAGCCGCACGTCTTCCAGGCCCGGATCCCCGTCACCCTCCCGGTCGGCACCACCGAGATCATCCGCGGCTGGTCGAGCGTCGACGTGAAGGTCCGCGGCAAGACGTTCCGGTTCGCCAACACCCACCTCGAGGCCTTCAACAGCACGGTGCGCAACTCCCAGGCGGCCGAGATGGCGGCGTCGCTCGCTGCCTCGCCCTACCCGGTGGTCCTCGCCGGCGACCTCAACTCGCAGCCCACCGACAGCGCGGGGGCGTACGGGCGGATGCAGGGCATCGGGCTGGCCGACTCCTGGGTCGACGCGCCAGGCACCGGCGACGGGGACACCTCCGGGCAGACCGACTCCCTGACCAACGTGCCGTCGACCATCGACCACCGGATCGACTACGTGCTCTACGACCCGGATGCCGCCGGCGGACCCGCGATGGACGCTGTCGAGGCGCACGTCATCGGCGAGGAGCTGGGGGACCGGACGGCCACCACCCCGCCGATGTGGCCGTCGGACCACGCCGGCGTCGTGGCGACCCTTCATCTCGCGCGGCCATAACATCGGCGCATGACCAACCTGCTCGGCGAACCCCCTCCGACCCAGCTGCCCGACGAGCCCGCCCCGCGTGAGGCGCTGGCCGCCGGGACGCCGGCCGGAGAGGTGGCCGCGGCGCATCCCACCTCCAGCCTGGCCTGGGCCGTCCTGGCGGAAGACGCCCTGGCCGGCGGGCGGACGGTGGAGGGCTACGCCTACGCACGGACCGGCTACCACCGCGGCCTGGACGCTCTGCGCCGCAACGGCTGGAAGGGGCACGGGCCGGTGCCGTGGGAGCACGGGCCGAACCAGGGCTTCCTGCGTGCCCTGCACGCTCTGGCCGTCGCCGCCGGCCGCATCGGCGAGGACGAGGAGGCGGCCAGGTGCCGCACCTTCCTGGCCGACAGCAGCCCGACAGCGGTCTCCGAGCTGGCTGGCTGAGGCTGCGAAGGGGTCGAGGCGCGGAATCGTCCCCTGCCGCGGTTCCGCACCTCGACCCGCAGGCATCTTCCCCTCTGAACGGCCGTTGTGGTGTCCGTTTGGTGCCAGTGACACCATGATGCCGCCGGACCTACCCTGGCAGCCATGAGCGCACTGGATGTCTGGGGCTTGGACGAGATCGCCGAGACGGTCTACCGGGCGATGCTGCGCAACCCGGGGCTGGACCCGGCCGGGCTGGCCCGGCACCTCGAGCTCGAACCGCGCGCGGTCCGGCGCGCGGTGAACCGGCTGGCGCGGGCGGGCCTGGTCAGCAGCACCGCCACCGGGCTGACCCCGGCGCCGCCGGCGACCACCTTGACGTCGATGCTGCACGTCGAGCTCAGCGAGCTCGAGGAACGCAGGGCGCAGCTGGACGGCGTCCGCGCCAGCCTGGCCGGCTTCGCCGCCGACCACATGGTGGGGCAGTCGCGAGCCTGGGCGAGCATGCCGTTCGAGCTGCTCAGCGCGGAGGAGTCCTTCGCCGCGGTCGAGGACGTGCAGCGCAGTACGTCGGGAGAGGTGCTCTCCTGCCACCTGGCGGTCAACATCGACGTCGACTCCCCCACGTACGTGGAGCTGGTCCAGCACCAGCTGCGAGCCGGCCGCCGGATGCGGGGCCTCTATCCGGCCGACGTGGTCGACGACCCCCAGCGGCTGACCTATGTGCGTCGCTGGGCGGAGTCCGGTGAGGAGGTGCGGCTGGTGGAGCCGCCGTTGCCGACGATCGCTGTCTTCGGCACCGAGGTGGCCCTGGTGTCCGCCACCGGGAACGCTGACGGGACCGGTGACGCCAGGCTGCTGGTGCGCGCGCCGGCACTCGTCGCCCTCGTCGCGGACCTGTTCTGGGAGCTCTGGTCGCGCGCCACTCCGCTCGGTCGCGACGACGCGCAGGTCAGCGACGATGACCGACGGCGAATTCTCGAGCTGCTCCGGGTCGGGACCAAGGACGAGAGCATCGCCAGGCAGCTGGGCGTCTCGCTGCGCACGGTGCGGCGCAGGGTCGCCGAGCTGATGGACGAGCTCGGGGCCCGCACCAGGTTCCAGGCCGGGATGGAGGCGCAGAGGCGGGGGTTACTGTGAGCGCTCGACGCGGAGGTGGTCTGACCAGTGGCTGACCTGGAACAGGTCCTGCGGAGACGGCTGGAGGTCGTCATCGGCACGCCCTTCACCGAGGGCAACAACATCGACGTCCTGCGCAACGGCGACCAGATCTTTCCGGCGATGCTCGAGGCGGTCCGGGGCGCCGAGTCGACGGTCGACCTGATGACGTTCGTCTACTGGCAGGGCGACATCGCCGTCGAGTTCGCCAAGGCCATGAGCGATCGGGCGCAGGCTGGGGTGCGGGTCCGGCTGCTCATCGACGCGCTCGGCGGCCGCCTGATCGAGAAGTCGCTGGTCGACCAGATGGACCGGGCCGGTGTCCAGGTCGAGTGGTTCCGCAAGCCGTTCATGAAGTCGCCGTTCAAGTCCAACCACCGGCTGCACCGCAAGATCTGCGTCGTCGACGGTCGGATCGCGTTCACCGGCGGGGTCGGCATCGCCGAGGAGTGGTGCGGCGATGCTCGCGACGAGAACGAGTGGCGTGACACCCACCTGCGCGTCGAGGGCCCGGCGGTCGACGGCCTGCAGTCGGCGTTCATCCAGGACTGGGCGGAGAGCGACCGACCGCTCTACGACGAGGATGACGAGTTCCCCGTCCAGCCGCAGACGGGGTCGTCCACGGTGCAGATCGTGCGCGGGTCGGCGAGCCTCGGCTGGGACGACATGCAGTCCGCTTTCCACGTGATGCTCTCGTCGGCCCAGGAACGCCTTCGCATCGCCACTGCCTATTTCGCGCCCGACGACGCGTTCCTCGACACGCTGTGCGCGGCGCCCGCTCGTGGCGTCGAGGTGGACCTGCTGCTGCCTGGGCCGCACGCCGACAAGCGGGTGTCCCAGCTGACCAGCGAGGCGTCCTACGACCGTCTGGTCAACTGCGGCGTCCGGGTGTGGACGTTCCAGCCGTCGATGATGCACGCGAAGGTCATGACGGTGGACGGCTTCGCCGCCGTCATCGGGTCCTCGAACTTCAACCGCCGGTCCCTCGATCACGACGAGGAGGTCGTGCTGATCGCGCTGGACCGCGACCTGACCGAGGTCCTGGACAGCCACCTCGACGACGACTTCTCGCGCAGCGAGGAGATCGACCTGACGCGGTGGCGGAACCGCTCGGTGCGCCAGCGGGTCCAGGAGAAGGCGGTCAGCCCGATCCGGCGCTGGATGTAGATCCCGCAACAGATCCAGCAGGGACGAGCATCGCCCACACGCCGGGCTGCGCCGTCCAGGTCCGGGAGCTGACGGGGTCCGCCAGCTCGCCGTCGGCGTTCACGGGGAACGCGTCGCCGGTCACCGTGACCGACTGGCCGCGGATCACGCGCACGTCGTCGCGGTCGACGTGCTCGCCCTCACGCAGGGCGACGCCGAAGCGCACCCGGGCGAGTGGCCCGGTCGACGTCGCGACCACCACGTCGATCAGGCCGTCGTCGGGCTCCGCGTCCGGGGCGAGCGGCGCGCCGCCACCGATCGTGCGGCCGTTGGCGACGCCGACCATGAGCACGTCCTCGCCGGTGAGGACCGGCTCGCCGTCCACCGCCACGCGCAGGTTCCACCCGGTGGTGCCGGCGCCGGCCAGGACGCTGCCGACCGCGTAGGCGGCCTTGCCCAGGCGCTCCTTGAGAGCGCCGGCCCGTTCGGCGGCCTCGGCCCCGATCCCCAGGTGCGCGGCATTGACGACCACCCCGTCGGCGTCGTCGACCACCAGGTCCAAGGTGCGCGGTCGCCCGGCCAGCACCGCCCGGGCGGCGTCCGCCGGCTCGAGCGGGACGCCCAGCGTGCGGGCCAGGTCGTTGCCCGTCCCCAGAGGGATCAGCCCGAGCGGTACGTCGGGAGAGAGCTCGCCACGGCGCCGCAGGGTGGCCACCGCGATGTGCACCGACCCGTCGCCGCCCGCCACGACCACCGTCCGGCCCTCTCGACCGTCCAGGACGCGGTCCAGGTCGCCAGGGTCCGGGCATGCCTCCACGCGGACGTCCGACTCGTCACGCAGCACGGACAAGGCCGCTGCCACCCGATCGTCGTCGACGCTGCCGGCGGACGCGTTGGTGACCACCAGCAGTCGGTTCACGTAGCCTCTCCTCGCACACGCCGGGCCCCAACCCGCCCCGGTTCCGGTCGTCCTCGAGGTAGGTGTACCCCATGCCGGCCATCGTGCTCCTGGGCGCTCAGTGGGGCGACGAGGGCAAGGGCAAGGCGACCGACCTGCTCGGCTCCTCTGTCGACTACGTGGTCAAGTACAACGGCGGCAACAACGCCGGGCACACGATCGTCATCGGCGACGAGAAGTACGCCCTGCACCTGCTCCCTTCCGGCATCCTCACGCCTGGCGTCGTGCCGGTCATCGGCAACGGGGTGGTCATCGACCTGCAGGTGCTCTTCTCCGAGATCGACGCGCTGGACACGCGAGGAGTCGACACCTCGAAGCTCCTCGTCAGCGCGAGCGCACACCTGATCGCGCCCTACCACCGGACGATCGACAAGGTGGCCGAGCGCTTTCTCGGCAACGCCCGGCTCGGCACGACCGGCCGGGGCATCGGCCCGACGTACGCCGACAAGATGTCGCGCGTCGGCGTGCGCGTGCAGGACCTCTTCGACGAGAAGATCCTGCGCCAGAAGATCGAGGGCGCTCTCGATCTGAAGAACCACCTGCTCGTCAAGGTCTACAACCGGCGTGCCATCGCCGTCGACGAGGTCGTCGAGGAGTTCATGGAGTACGCCGAGAGGCTGCGGCCGATGGTCGTCGACACGACTCTGGTCCTCGGTACGGCACTGGACGGGGGAAAGACAGTGCTGCTGGAGGGGGGTCAGGCGACCCTGCTCGACGTCGACCACGGGACGTATCCGTTCGTCACCTCGTCCAACCCGACGGCCGGTGGCGCGTGCACCGGCTCCGGCATCCCGCCGACCCGGATCGACCGCGTCATCGCCGTGGTCAAGGCGTACGCCACCCGTGTCGGGTCCGGACCGTTCCCCACCGAGCTGGTGGACGCCGACGGTGAGCGGCTGCGCACCGATGGTGCGGAGTTCGGGACGACGACCGGCCGCCCGCGTCGGTGCGGGTGGTACGACGCCGTCGTCGCGCGCTACGCCGCACGGGTCAACGGGGTGACGGACTTCGTGCTCACCAAGCTCGACGTGCTCACCGGCTGGGAGCGGATCCCGGTCTGCGTGGGCTACGACGTGGGCGGCGCGCGCCACGACGAGATGCCGATGACCCAGACCGACTTCCACCATGCCAGGCCGGTCTACGAGCACCTCGAGGGCTGGGACGACGACATCTCCGGGGCGCGGTCCCTGTCCGACCTGCCGAAAACTGCGCAGGCCTACGTCGCGGCGCTGGAGGAGATGTCGGGAGCGCCCATCTCGGCCATCGGCGTCGGGCCTGGTCGCGAGCAGACCGTCGAGATCCGCTCCCTGCTCGGCTGAGCGGACCGGTCCCGCCCGTGCCTGTCCCTCCGCAGCCGATCGAGCTGGCCAACCGCGTGGTCACGCTGCGGCCGCTCTGCCCGGACGACGCGGACGGGCTGTTCGCGGCGCTCGACGACGAGCGGGTGTGGGCTGCCGGCTACGGCGGTGGCCCGGCCGGCCGGCCCGTGGACGTCGCCGCGTCGCGGTCGGTCCTCGAGACAGCGCTCGAGGCGGCCCAGCGCGGTGAGCGCCAGGCGTACGTCGTCAGGCTCTCCGTAGACTCGCCCCTCGGCGCCGCCGGGACGGTGGTCGGGACCAGCAGCCTCGGCGACTGGGACCTGCAGAACGAGCGCGTGCACCTCGGCTGGACCGCCTACGGCCCGCCGTGGTGGGGGTCCGTCGTGAACCCCGCGTGCAAGCTCGCCCTGCTCGGGCATGCGTTCGACGACTGCGGCTTCGGCCGGGTGAAGATCCAGACCGACGCCATCAACACCCGCTCGCAGGCCGCCATCGCGAAGCTGGGCGCCACCCGGGAGGGTGTCCTGCGCCGTCACCTGCGCCGGGCCGACGGGACGTTCCGGGACACGGTCGTGTTCTCGGTGCTCCGCGACGAGTGGCCCGGCGTCCGCGAGGGTCTCCTCGCCCGCCTTCCATGATCACTCGTCGGTGACGCCGCGCGGGGTCGGAGCGGACCAGTTCCGCCGGATGGCCGCCACGCGCAGGAGGAAGACGAGGGCGACGGCGACGGCTGCCGCGCCCGGGCCGTAGATGTCGAGCTCGACCGCGACGGCCACCAGCACGCTGCCGGCCAGGGCGGTGACGGCGTAGAGCTCACCGGCGCGGAGGACGAGCGGGATCTCGCGCAGCAGCACGTCTCGCAGCAGGCCGCCCCCGACGCCCGTGAGCGTCCCGAGAAGGCAGGCCGGCACCGGGCCCAGTCCCGCCTCCGCCGCCTTGGCGGTGCCGGCCACCGCGAAGAAGCCGAGCCCGGCCGCGTCCCAGACGCGCACCGCCCTGGTCAGCCTGCCGACCTGCGGGTGGAAGAAGAACACCAGCACACCGGCCGCGGCGGACACTGCCACGTAGCGCCAGTCCTCGAGTGCCGGCGGCGGCACGTCGCCGAGCAGCAGGTCCCGCAGCAGCCCGCCGCCGATGGCCGAGACGATGCCCACGACCACGACGCCGACGACGTCGAGCCGCTTCTGGACTGCCGCGAGCGCGCCCGAGAGGGCAAACACGAAGACGCCGCAGAGGTCGAGACCGAGCGCCAGCCCGGACGTCTCCATGCGGAGGAGCCTAGGAGTCGTATCCTGCGGGCCATGGCCGCCCCCACCACACCCTCGCCGGACGCCGACGCCTCGGCTGGGCTGCGCACCTACGAGCTGGACCGGGCGCACGTCTTCCACTCCTGGTCGGCGCAGGCGCTGATCAAGCCGATGGTGGTGACCCGCGCCGAGGGCACCACCATCTGGGACCACGAGGGCCGGGCGTACCTCGACTTCTCCTCGCAGCTGGTGAACGTCAACATCGGCCACCAGCATCCCAAGGTCGTCGCCGCGATCCAGGAGCAGGCCGCCCGGCTGTGCACCATCGCGCCGCAGCACGCCAACGACCAGCGCTCCGAGGCGGCCCGGCTGATCGCCGAGCTCGCCCCAGGCGATCTCAACAAGGTCTTCTTCACCAACGGCGGGGCGGACGCCATTGAGAACGCCGTCCGGATGGCCCGGCTGCACACCGGCCGCCACAAGGTCCTGACCACCTACCGCAGCTACCACGGCAACACCGCCACGGCGATCCAGATGACCGGTGACCCCCGGCGCTGGCCCAACGACGGCGGCGCGACCGGGGTGGTGCACTTCTTCGGCCCATACCCTTACCGCTCGCCCTTCTGGTCGGACAGCCCCGAGCAGGAGTGCCAGCGCGCATTGGAGCACCTCGAGCAGGTCTTCGCCCTGGAGGGACCGGGGACGATCGCGGCCGTCGTGCTCGAGACCATCCCCGGCACAGCCGGGATCCTGGTGCCGCCAGACGGCTACCTGGCCGGCGTACGCGAGATCTGCGACCGGCACGGGATCGTGTACGTCGCCGACGAGGTGATGGCGGGGTTCGGCCGGGCCGGTGAGTGGTTCGCGGTCGACCGCTGGGACGTGACCCCGGACCTGATCGCGTTCGCCAAGGGCTCCAACTCCGGCTACATCCCGCTCGGCGGCGTCGTGATCAGCGAGTCGATCGCCGCGACGTTCGCCGAGCGGGTGTTCCCCGGCGGGCTCACCTACTCCGGCCACCCGCTCGCCTGCGCGGCGGCGGTGGCGAGCATCAACGCGATGCGTGACGAGGGCATCATCGACAACGCGCGGCGCATCGGCGATGAGGTGCTCGGGCCGGGGCTGCGGGCCCTCGCCGAGCGGCACCCGGCCGTGGGGGAGGTGCGCGGGATGGGCGTCTTCTGGGCTCTCGACATGGTCCGGGACCGGGAGACCCGCGAGATGCTGGTGCCGTACAACGCTTCCGGCGAGGCCGCCCGACCGATGCACGAGCTGGTCGCGGCCTGCAAGGAGCGCGGCATGATCCCGTTCGCGAACTTCAACCGGCTGCACGTCGTCCCGCCGTGCACGGTCAGCGACGCAGAGGTCAAGGACGGCCTGGCGATCCTCGACGAGGCGCTGACCGTGGCGGACGGGCACACAGGCCAAGTTCTGGGTTAGCGTCGCCTGCGATGAGCTACGACATCTTCTTCGTGCGCCGGGATCCCGGCCAAGCCTTCGAGGACGCGCTGGACGACCTCGAGGGCTCGTTCGAGAACGGTGACCCCGGCGAGCTGACCGAGGTCGACCTCGAGCACTGGGAAGCCCTCGTCCCGCTCGCCCGCGAGCTCCTCGGCGACGTCGAGGTCGACGACGACGGCGAGGAGACCCGGGAGCTGGTCGCCACCGGCAGCGGAGTCACGCTGCGACTCATCACCGGGGAGATCGCGATCCACGTGCCGGACGAGAAGGAGCCGGCCGACGACCTCGAACTGATGAGCACCGTGTACGAGCTGGCCCGCGCCGTCGAGGAGGTGACCGGCATGGAGGGCTACGACCCGCAGCTCGGCGAGCCGGTCAGCGACCACGCGGACGACGAGACGCCGACCCGCCGCCGCTGGCCGGACGACCTTCCCGAGGGCGAGGACGAAGACGAGGACGGCGGCCGGCGGTCGCGCGGTGGCGCCGCCCTGACAGCCGTGGGCGACTCGCGGCCGGAGATGGCTCCCGACCGCTCCGGTGAGACGCACGACGCGCCGGCTCGGCGCTGGTGGGAGTTCTGGCGGAGGTGAAGGTCCTCGTCGTCGGGTCGGGTGCTCGCGAGCACGCCCTGGTCCGGACGCTTGTCGCTGACCCGGCGGTCCGCGAGGTGCTCGCCGCCCCGGGCAACGCCGGCATCGCGGCCGAGGTGCCGACCAGCCCCCTCGACGTGGCCGACCCGGCTGCTGTTGCCGACCTTGCTGTCCGGCTCGGCGCGGACCTGGTGGTGATCGGCCCTGAGGTGCCGCTGGTGGCCGGAGCCGCCGACGCGGTGCGAGCTGCGGGCATCGACTGCTTCGGGCCGTCCGCCGCCGCCGCCCGGCTGGAGGGGTCGAAGGCCTTCGCCAAGGAGGTGATGGCCGCGGCCGGGGTGCCGACCGGCCGGGCGCTGGTCTGCACGACGCCGGCGGAGGCGGCAGCGGCGCTCGACGAGCTCGGCGGGCCGTACGTCGTCAAGGACGACGGGCTGGCAGCCGGGAAGGGCGTCCTCGTGAGCGGTGACCGTGTCGCCGCCCTGGCCCATGCCTCCTCGTGCGAGCGGGTCGTCATCGAGGAGTACCTGGACGGTCCCGAGGTGTCGTTGTTCGCGGTCACCGACGGGACGACGGTGCTCCCACTCTCGCCCGCCCAGGACTTCAAGCGGGTCGGGGACGGCGACACCGGGCCGAACACCGGCGGGATGGGCGCCTACTCGCCGCTGCCGTGGGCGCCTGCCGGGCTGGTCGACGAGGTCCTCGCGTCGGTGCTGCAGCCGACCGTGGACGAGATGGCCCGCCGCGGCACACCGTTCGCCGGCCTGCTCTACGCGGGGCTGGCCCTGACCTCGCGCGGCGTGCGGGTCATCGAGTTCAACGCCCGCTTCGGCGACCCGGAGACGCAGGTCGTGCTGCCGCGGTTGCGGACGCCGCTGGGATCTCTGCTGCAGGCCGCCGCGACCGGACGGCTCGCCGAGGTGGGTGAGCTGTCGTGGTCGGAGGACGCTGCGGTGACGGTCGTCGTGGCGGCCAAGGGATACCCAGAGGCGCCGCGCACCGGCGACGCCGTGGAGGGGCTGGCCGCTGCTGCCGCGGGGCCCGGCACGCAGGTGCTGCATGCCGG
>DASVED010000149.1:0-4009 GCA_036380775.1 Actinomycetes bacterium | reverse complement strand
GCTGTTCGCCTCGATGCGGCGCTACCCGCCGACCGAGCACTCGACCCCGCCGAGCGTCGAGTCCATCGTCTCCGGCATCCGGTACGCCGTCGGTCGGCGGGACCTGCTCGGCACCTATGTCATCGACATGGTCGCGATGTTCATGGCGATGCCCATCGTGCTGTTCCCCGCCTTCGCCGAGAAGGTCCTGGAACGCCCCCATCTGCTCGGGCTGCTCTACACCGCCGAGAGCGTCGGCACCCTGCTCGCGACCCTGTCGAGCGGTTGGACGACGCGCTTCCACCACCACGGCCGGGCGGTCGTCGTGGCCTCGATGGTCTGGGGCGGGTCGATGGCCCTGGTCGGCCTCTCGCCGACGATCTGGTTCGCGCTGTTCTTCCTCGCCTGCGCGGGGGCGGCGGACATGATCAGCGGCATCTTCCGCAGCACGATCTGGAACCAGACCATCCCCGACGAGCTGCGCGGCCGGCTGGCTGGCATCGAGATGCTGTCCTACTCCGTCGGCCCGATGGGCGGCTCGGCCCGGGCCGGCCTGGTGGCCGACCTGACCACCGTACGCACGTCGATCGTCAGCGGCGGCGTCCTCTGCGTGGCCGGTGTCGCGGCGACCGGCGCCGTCCTGCGCGACTTCTGGCACTACGACAACCGCACCGACGAGCACGCCACCCGCGAGCGGGCGACGCGGGAGCAGCGCGCCGCCGCCGAGATGGCGGCCCACGACGCCCACCTGCTCGCCGGGCCGCAGGACACCACCGACGCCGGCCACTTCCCCCGCTGAGTACCGACGGTCAGGAGTCGCTGCTGCGCGACCACATGTTGATGCCCGCGTCGACCGCGTGCTGGTCGATAGCGGCGAGCTCGTCGGCGGAGAAGTCGAGGTTGCCGAGGGCGTCCAGGCTGTCGTCGAGCTGGCCGACACTGCTGGCGCCGACCAGGACCGACGTCACCCGGGGGTCGCGGAGCGCCCACGCCAGCGCCATCTGGGCCAGCGACTGCCCGCGGTCGCGCGCCATCTCGTTCAGGGCCCGTACGTGGGTCAGGCTGGCGTCGGTCAGCACCGACGGGTCCAGCGACTTGCCCTGGGCTGCCCGCGACCCCTCGGGGATCCCGTCGAGGTACCGGTCGGTGAGCATCCCCTGGGCCAGCGGGGAGAACGCGATGCAGCCGACTCCCTCGTCGCCCAGCACGTCGAGCAACGACGGGTCGCCGCCCTCGATCCACCGGTTGAGCATGCTGTAGGACGGCTGGTGGATCAGCAGCGGTGTCCCGAGGTCGCGCAGGATCGCGGTCGCCTCGCGAGTCCGCTCCGCGGAGTAGGACGAGATGCCGGCGTAGAGCGCCTTGCCCTGCCGGACTGCGGTGTCGAGGGCCCCCATCGTCTCCTCGAGCGGCGTGCGGGGGTCGAACCGGTGGCTGTAGAAGATGTCGACGTAGTCCAGGCCCATCCGGGACAGCGACTGGTCCAGGCTCGCCAGCACGTACTTCCGCGACCCCCACTCGCCATACGGCCCGGGCCACATGTCGTAGCCCGCCTTGGTCGAGATCACCAGCTCGTCCCGGTAGGGCCGGAAGTCGTCGCGCAGGTGGCGTCCGAAGTTGGTCTCGGCTCCGCCGTAGGGCGGCCCGTAGTTGTTCGCCAGGTCGAAGTGGGTGACCCCCCGGTCGAAGGCACGGCGCAGGATCGCCCGCTGGGTGTCGAACGGCTTGTCGTCCCCGAAGTTGTGCCACAGGCCGAGCGAGACCGCGGGCAGCTGGAGCCCGCTTCGGCCGCAGCGCCGGTAGGCCAGCTGTTGGTAACGGTCGGGAGTGGCCGAGTACGGCGGCGGAGTCGTCACGGTGGCCAAGTCTGGCACTGCGTCAAGGACGCCACCCGGCCGGCCGATGTCTCAGGACGGCGGGTGTCCCTGCGCCGCCGAGCGCTGCCAGCCATAATGGACGGCCGCTCTGCAAGGGAGACCACGTTGCCCGAGGATTCCGAGGTGCGCGCCGAGCAGTCCTACGTGGACCGCTTGTACGCGCGCCTGGACCTGCTGCGGTCCCGCACGGCCCGCGAGCTCGCCGACGTCCGGCGGGTGGGCCCCAGTGGCACGCCGCAGAACCGGTCGGAGCGCGACGCCTTCGCCACCCTGCACGAGCACCGACTGGCCCAGCTCGAAGCGGTCGAGGAGCGGCTGGCGTTCGGCCGCCTGGACCTGCAGGACGGGGCCCGTCGCTACATCGGCCGGATCGGCCTCTCCGACGAGGAGCAGACCCAGCTGCTGGTGGACTGGCGGGCGCCCGCCGCGCGGACGTTCTACCAGGCGACCGCCGCGTCGCCGCAGGACGTCGTACGTCGCCGGCACCTGGCCACCAGGGGCCGCTCGGTCGTCGGGGTCGAGGACGAGGTGCTCGACCTCGACGCCCTGGGCGAGGGAGAGCGGACCGGCCTGGCCGGCGAGGGTGCCCTGATGGCCGCCGTCGGTGCGCACCGCACGGGGCGGATGGGCGACATCGTGGCGACCATCCAGGCGGAGCAGGACCGGGTGATCCGCAGCGATCTTGCCGGCGCTTTGGTCGTGCAGGGAGGTCCGGGCACCGGCAAGACCGCCGTCGCGCTGCACCGCGCCGCGTACCTGCTCTACACCCACCGCGACCGGCTGGCCCGCAACGGTGTCCTGCTGGTCGGCCCGAACCCGTTGTTCCTGCGCTACATCGAGCAGGTCCTGCCGTCGCTCGGTGAGACCGGAGTCGTGATGTCCACCGCCGGTGAGCTCTACCCCGGGGTGTCCGGCATCGAGGAGCCCCGCCCGGAGGTCGCCGCGCTCAAGGGTGACCTGCGCATGCGGCGGGTGCTGACCCAGGCGGTGCGTGACCGGCAACGCGTCCCGGACTCGCCGCGCAAGCTGGTCGTCGACGGCACCACGATCGTCCTCGCGCCCGAGGTGGTGGCCGCTGCTCGTGGACGCGCCCGGCGTACCCGCAAGGCCCACAACGTGGCCCGCGAGGGGTTCCTGCGCGAGCTGCTCGACCACCTGGCCGCCGAGCTGGCGCGGACCCTCGGGATGGATCTCACGACGGAGAGCCGGGAGGACCTCGTCGCCGACCTGCGGGACAGCCCGGACGTCCGGCGGGAGCTCAACCTGACCTGGATGCCGCTCCGCCCGGAGCAGGTCGTGGCCGACATCCTGTCGGAGCCACGCCGGCTCGCCTCGGCAGCCCGCGAGCTGACCCCGGAGGAGCAGCGGCTGCTGCGCCGCGACCGGGACGCCCCGTGGACGGTCGCCGACGTGCCGCTCCTCGACGAGATGGCCGAGCTGCTCGGGGACGACCCCACGTCGGCGCGCCTCGCCGCCCGCGCCGCCGGGACGGCACGCCAGGCCGCCGTGGAGCAGGCCAGGTCCGCGCTGTCCCTCGGCGGCGGAGGCCTGGTGAGCGCCGAACAGCTCGCCGACCGGTTCGCCGACACCGGTCCGGCCCTCACAGTCGCCGAGCGCGCCGAGACCGACCGGACGTGGGCCTACGGACACCTGGTGGTCGACGAGGCCCAGGAGCTCTCGCCCATGATGTGGCGCCTGCTGATGCGGCGCTGCCCGTCCCGCTCGTTGACCCTCGTGGGCGACGTCGCGCAGGTGGGGTCGGCTGCCGGGTCCTCGTCCTGGTCGGACGTCCTGGACCCCTACGTGCCCGGCCGGTGGCGGCTCGAGGAGCTCACCGTCAACTACCGCACCCCCACGCAGGTGATGCAGGTCGCGGCGTCCACGCTGGCGGCCGCAGGCGTTGCCGCGGCGACGCCGGAGTCGGTGCGCGACGGCGACCGGGCACCGGCGGCCCGCCGGATCGGTCGCGGGGACCGGTCGGCGGTGGCGGCTGCCGTACGCGAGCAGCTGGCCGAGCTGGGCGCCGGGCGGCTCGCCGTCGTGACCGCGGCCGGTCAGGACGCCGCGCTGCGGGAGGCCCTGCTCGCGGAGCTGCCGCCGGGCACGGTCGGGCAGGGCCGGACGACGCTGGACAGCCCCGTCTCGGTGCTTCC
>DASVED010000148.1:0-4233 GCA_036380775.1 Actinomycetes bacterium | reverse complement strand
CATCGTGAAGAAGGACGCCCACGTCCGCTACACGACGATCCAGAACTGGTCGAACAACGTCTACAACCTGGTGACCAAGCGCACCGCGGTGCAGACCGGCGGCCGGATGGAGTGGATCGACGGCAACATCGGCTCCAAGGTCACCATGAAGTACCCCGCCTGCTACCTGCTCGGCGAGCACGCCTCCGGTGAGACGCTGTCGGTCGCCTTCGCGGGCGAGGGCCAGCACCAGGACGCCGGCGCCAAGATGGTGCACTCCGCGCCCAACACGTCCTCGACGATCATCTCCAAGTCGGTGGCGCGCGGCGGCGGGCGGACGTCCTACCGCGGGCTCGTCCAGGTCCTCGAGGGTGCCCACGGCTCGAAGTCGACCGTGAAGTGCGACGCGCTGCTGGTCGACACGGTCAGCCGCTCGGACACCTATCCCTATGTCGACGTCCGCGAGGACGACGTCACGATGGGCCACGAGGCGACCGTCTCCAAGGTCAGCGAGGACCAGCTCTTCTACCTGATGAGCCGCGGCATGACCGAGGACGAGGCGATGGCGATGATCGTGCGCGGCTTCGTCGAGCCGATCGCCAAGGAGCTCCCGATGGAGTACGCCCTCGAGCTCAACCGACTGATCGAGCTGCAGATGGAAGGAGCCGTGGGCTAGCCCTATGTCCCAGACGACCCCTGAGACGATCAGCCCATCGGTCGCCGGCGAGATCCTGTCGCCCGAGACCGGCGGGTTCAGCGGCCGGCCGCACTCCCACGGTGCCGTCCCGCTACCCGGCGACAGCCGCGGCCTGCGCAGGAGGTCGTTCGAGCTCGCCGACTTCGGCGTGCCCACCGGGCGCGAGGAGGAGTGGCGGTTCACGCCGCTCGACCGCCTGCGCCACCTGCACGAGGACGACTCCCGCGGCGACGGCACCGTGCACGTCGAGGTCGACGCAGCCCCCGAGGTCGAGATCGAGACCGTCGCGCGCGGTGACGTCCGGCTCGGGCGTGGCGGCGAGCCGGCCGACCGCGTCGCGGCCCGGGCGTGGGGCGCTTTCGAGAAGGCCACCGTCGTCACGGTGCCGAAGGACGTCGTCGCCAGCCGGCCGACCACGATCCGAGTCCACGGGGAGGGCAGTGACCAGGGACCGGCCTTCGGGCACGTCCTGGTCGACGTCCAGCCCTTCGCCCAGGCGGTCGTGGTCCTCGACCACGCCGGGAGCGCGACCTACGCCGACAACGTCGAGTTCGTCGTCGGCGACGGCGCAGCGCTGACGGTCGTCGTGGTCAACGACTGGGCGGACGACGCGGTGCACGTCTCCCAGCAGTCGATCAGGGTCGGTCGCGACGCCCGGTTCAAGAGCATCGCGGTCGGCTTCGGCGCCGGCGTGGCGAGGGTCTCCACCGAGGCCCGCTTCACGGCGACCGGCGGTGACGTCGAGATGCTCGGCCTCTACTTCGCCGACGCCGGTCAGCACCTGGAGCACCGGCTCTTCGTCGACCACGCGGTGCCCCACTGCCGCTCCAACGTCGTCTACAAGGGCGCACTGCAGGGCGAGGGTGCCCACACGGTCTGGATCGGGGACGTGCTCATCCGGGCCGAGGCCGAGGGCACCGAGACGTTCGAGCTCAACCGCAACCTGGTCCTCACCGACGGGGCCAGGGCCGACTCCGTGCCGAACCTGGAGATCGAGACCGGTGAGATCGTCGGCGCCGGCCACGCGAGCGCGACCGGCCGGTTCGACGACGAGCAGCTGTTCTACCTGCAGTCGCGGGGCATCCCCGCCGACGAGGCGCGCCGGCTGGTCGTGCGCGGGTTCTTCGCCGACGTGATCAACCAGATCGGCATCCCGGACGTGCAGAAGCGCCTGCTCGCACAGGTCGAGCTGGAGCTCGAAGGGGCGGTCCACTAGTGGCCGAGTTCCAGCGCGTCTGCGCCGTCTCCGACGTCCCCGACGGGGGTGCCATCCGCGTGATGGTCGACGGAGTCCCGGTGGCGATCGTGCGCAGCGACGGCACGATCTACGCCATCCACGACGTCTGCTCGCACGCGAACGTCGCCCTCTCGGAGGGCGAGATCGACGACACGACCATCGAGTGCTGGCTGCACGGCTCGCGCTTCGACCTGGTGACCGGCCGGCCGACCGGCCTGCCCGCCACCCAGCCCGTACCCGTCTACCCGGTGAAGGTCGAGGGCGACAGCGTCCTCGTGTCCGTCCGGGTCGCCGAGAACGCTTAGGAGAAATGCCTGTGAGCACCCTGGAGATCCGCGACCTGCACGTCACGGTCGGCACCGAGTCGGGCCCGCGCGAGATCCTGCGCGGCGTCGACCTGACCGTCCGGGCGGGGGAGACCCACGCGATCATGGGGCCAAACGGCTCGGGCAAGTCGACGCTGGCCTACTCGATCGCCGGCCACCCGAAGTACACCGTCACCCGCGGCACCGTCACGCTCGACGGCGAGGACGTGCTGGCGATGACCGTCGACGAGCGGGCCCGCGCCGGCCTGTTCCTCGCCATGCAGTACCCCGTCGAGGTGCCCGGTGTCTCGGTCACCAACTTCCTGCGGACCGCCAAGACCGCCGTCGACGGCGAGGCGCCCAAGCTGCGCACCTGGGTCAAGGAGGTCAAGGAGGCCATGGAGCGGCTCTCCGTCGACCCGTCGTTCGCCGAGCGCAGCGTCAACGAGGGTTTCTCCGGAGGGGAGAAGAAGCGCCACGAGATCCTCCAGCTCGAGCTGCTCAAGCCCAAGGTCGCGGTGCTCGACGAGACCGACTCCGGCCTGGACATCGACGCGCTCAAGGTCGTGTCGGAGGGCGTCAACCGGGTGCGCGAGGGTGGCGAGACCGGTGTCCTGCTGATCACGCACTACACCCGGATCCTGCGCTACATCGCGCCCGACTTCGTCCACGTCTTCATCGACGGCCGGATCGTCGAGGAGGGTGGCCGGGAGCTCGCCGACCGGCTCGAGACCGACGGCTACGAGCGCTACGGCGCCAAGGCGGAGAAGGCAGGCTCGCCGGCATGACCGCTGTGCCCGCGGTGGCTGCTGCACCGACGGTCGGCCTCGACGTCGAGCGGGTCCGCAAGGACTTCCCGGCGCTGGAGCGGCTGGTCCACGACGACCGGCCCCTGGTCTACCTGGACAACGCAGCGACGTCGCAGAAGCCGCGGCAGGTCCTGGAGGCGCTGGACGACTACTACACGCGTCACAACGCCAACGTGCACCGCGGCCTCCACGTCCTGGCCGAGGAGGCGACAGCGCTCTACGAGGGCGCTCGCGACAAGGTGGCGGCGTTCGTCAACGCCGCCGACCGCGCCGAGGTCGTGTTCACCAAGAACTCCACCGAGGCACTCAACCTCGCCGCCAACGTCATCGCCTGGGCCGACAGCCCCCGGGGGCTCCGCGAGGGTGACGAGGTCGTCATCACCGAGATGGAGCACCACTCCAACATCGTCCCGTGGCAGATGGTCACCCAGCGCACCGGCGCGACGCTGCGGTGGTTCCCGCTGACCGACGAGGGTCGGCTCGACCTCTCCGAGATCGACCGGCTGATCACCGAGCGCACGAAGGTGGTCTCCTTCGTCCTGGTGTCCAACATCCTCGGCACGGTCAACCCTACCGAGGAGATCGTCCGACGGGCGCGGGAGGTCGGCGCCCTGGTCGTCGTCGACGCATCGCAGGCAGCCCCGCACATGCCGCTCGACGTGCAGGCGCTCGGCGCCGACCTGGTCGCGTTCACCGGTCACAAGATGTGCGGCCCGACCGGCATCGGTGTGCTCTGGGGCCGCAAGGAGCTGCTGGAGGAGCTGCCGCCGTTCCTCGGGGGCGGCGAGATGATCGAGGCCGTGACGATGGCCTCCTCCACCTTCGCGGCGGTGCCCCACAAGTTCGAGGCCGGCACCCCACCGATCGCGCAGGCGGTCGGGCTGGGAGCGGCTGTCGACTACCTGACCGGGCTGGGCATGGATGCGGTGGCGCGGCACGAGCACGCCATCACGACGTACGCGCTGGAGCGGCTGCAGTCGGTCGACGGGCTGCGGGTGATCGGGCCGGCCACCGCCGAGGCGCGGGGCGCCGCGATCTCGTTCTCCCTGGGGGACCTGCATCCGCACGACGTCGGCCAGGTGCTCGACGAGCTGGGGATCGCGGTCCGGGTCGGTCAGCACTGCGCCCGGCCGGTGTGCCTGCGCTACGCCGTGCCCGCGACCACCCGCGCGTCGTTCTACATCTACTCGACGACGGCCGAGGTGG
>DASVED010000147.1:0-2153 GCA_036380775.1 Actinomycetes bacterium | reverse complement strand
ACGCTGGCGACCGGCGACGTCTCCGGCGACGGCCACGACGACGTCGTGGCGCTGTGGCGGGAGGGGACACAGCGCATCGTCGAGGTGGTCGTCGACTTCGGGTTGGCCGGCGGTGAGCGCGGCAACTGGGACACCTGGGCGTTGCGGACCCTGGACACCGGAGGCTGGGGAGCGGAGTCGGTCGCGGCGGGTGACGTCTCTGGCGATGGCCGACCGGACGTGGTGGTAACCGTCGGCGGCAACCGGCCGACCTCGGCCGTTCTCGTCCTCCAGCGCGACCCGGCCGGTCAGTTCCTGCCGCAGCAGCGGCTGCCCAGCCACGACATCCCCGAGCCGGTCGCGGTCGCCGACCTGAGCGGCGACGGTCGCGGCGACGTGGTCACCGCGCACGGCGGGTGGAGCAGGGTCGGGGTGTACCGCCAGGGCGGCGTGGGCGGCATCGGGCCCGAAGAGCTCTATCCGGTCCCCTACGCCAGCCACTACAGCCCACGCGCGCTCGCCGTCGGCGACATCAGTGGCGACGGACGCCTGGACGTGCTGCTCGCCGACTACAACCACGGCCTGGTGCTGCTGGCCGGCGCCTGACCGGCGTACCGCCGGACAGGCGGTCCGCGACCTCTCTATTGCGAACGACTTGCAATTGCGTCCGATGGGCGACAGGATGCGAAGTGTCCTGTGAGGGACGACGGATCACGCGACGGAGGCGACCCATGCACGTGCCGGACGGGTTCATCGACGCACCGGTGTCGATCGGCGCCGGAGTGCTCGCAGCGGCCGGCGTCGCGGTCTGCCTCCGCGGCGCGCGGCGCGAGCTCGACGACCGGACCGCCCCGATGGCTGGGCTGGTCGCAGCCTTCGTGTTCGCGGTGCAGATGCTGAACTTCCCGGTCGCTGCGGGAACCTCCGGGCACCTGCTCGGAGGCGCCCTCGCGGCGATCCTCGTCGGTCCTTACACAGGTGCGTTGTGCGTCGCTGTCGTCCTCATCGTCCAGTCGCTGCTCTTCGCCGACGGGGGCCTGACCGCGATCGGCGTCAACGTGGTCGACATGGCGCTGGTCACCGTGGTGGTGGGCTACCTGCTGTTCCGTGGCCTGGTGAAGGTCCTGCCCTACCGCCGGCCGACCGTGGTGGGTGCGGCGTTCGTCGCCGCGTTCGTGTCGGTGCCGGTGTCCGCCCTGTCGTTCGTCGCGTTCTATGCGGTCGGGGGGACCACCGACGTCTCGATGTCAGCCGTCGTGTCGGCCATGGTCGGGGTGCACGTCCTCATCGGTCTCGGTGAGGCGGTCATCACCGCCCTGACCGTCGGCAGCATCATCGCCGTCCGCCCCGATCTGGTCGCCGGTGTCCGCGACCGGATGCCCGTCCTCGAGCTGCGCCGGGCGGAGGCGGCCCCGGCGGTGAGCCACACGTGAGCCGCCGGGCGCTGCTCGTCGCCGGGCTGCTCGTGGCCCTGCTGCTTGCCGGCGGGGTGAGCTACTTCGCGAGCAGTGACCCCGACGGGCTCAACAAGGTCGCCGCCGTCGAGGGATTCGACAAGGGCGCGAAGGACCATGACCTCGACGACTCGCCGTTCGCGGGCTACGAGACCTCCGGCGTCGGCGACGGGCGGGTCTCCAGCGGGCTGGCCGGTGTCGCGGGCGTAGGCGTCACCTTCCTGATCGCCGGTGGGGTGGCGTACGCGGTCCGCCGGCGCGGCAGCACGGCCGCACGCCGGTGAGCGCCGGCCACACCCACACACTGTTCCTCCCGAGGGACACGGTGGTCCACCGGCTACCCCCGCACTGCAAGCTGGTGGCCGTCCTGACCTTCGTGCTCGTCGTGGTCGCCACTCCGCGCGACGCCTTCTGGGCGTTCGGTGCCTATGCCCTGCTGCTCTGCGTGGTGGCCGCGATCGCCCAGGTGCCGCTGGCGACCGTACTGCGCCGGATGGTCGTCGAGGTTCCGTTCGTCCTCTTCGCGGTGCTGCTGCCGTTCGTGGCCCACGGCCCACGCGTCGACGTCCTCGGGCTGTCGGTCAGCGAGTCCGGCCTGCTCGGGGGCTGGAACATCCTGGCGAAGGGGACGCTGGGCGTGGTGGCCTCGATCCTGCTTGCCGCCACCACCGAGCCACGGACCCTGCTGCTCGGCGTGGAACGGCTCCGGATGCCGCCGCT
>DASVED010000146.1:0-9874 GCA_036380775.1 Actinomycetes bacterium | reverse complement strand
CATGGCCCGCATCTCGATGGGCTACCCCAACGAGCAGGCCGAGCTGCAGATGCTCGACACCCACGGCATGACCTCCCCGCTCGACGACCTCAAGCCGGTGTCGGACGCCACCGAGATCGCCAAGCTGATCGAGATCGTGCGCCACGTGCACGTCTCGGACCAGGTGCGCCGCTACGCCGTCGACCTGGTGCTGGCGACCCGCCGGTCGCCCGAGCTGCGCCTGGGGGCCTCCCCGCGCGCGACGCTGCACCTGATCCGCGCGGCGCGGGCCGTGGCGGCCCTCGACGACCGTGACTACGTGCTGCCCGACGACGTGCAGTCGCTCGCCGTGTCCGTGCTCTCCCACCGGCTGCTGCCGACCGCCGAGGCCCAGATCGGCCGCCGGGACACCTCCGACATCGTGACCGACATCGTCGGGCAGGTGCCGGTGCCCGACGACTCCCGCCGCCGGAGCAGCATCTAGTGCGCGACGCGTTCCAGGGGCTCACCACCCGCGGACGCTCGTTCGTCGCCGCGGGGATCGCGGTCCTGGTCGCGGCCGCGTCGACCGGCCAGGAAGACCTGCTGCGCATCGCGGTGCTGCTGCTCGCCCTGCCGGTGGTGAGCGCGCTGGTCGTGGCACGCACCCGCTACCGGCTCTCGTCCGGGCGCCGGCTCGGGTCGCCGCGCACCGCGGCCGGCCAGGACAGCGAGGTCACCCTGCGCCTCGACAACATCTCCCGGCTGCCCACCGGTCTGCTCCTCGTCGAGGACCGCGTGCCGTACGTCCTGGGCTCCCGGCCTCGTTTCGTGCTCGACCGGGTGGAGCCGCGCGGCCGCCGCGAGGTGACCTACACCGTGCGCTCCGACGTGCGTGGCCGCTACCTCCTCGGCCCGCTGTCGCTCCGGCTGACCGACCCGTTCGGGATGTGCGAGCTGGCCCGCTCGTTCACCAGCCGGGACACGCTGGTCGTCACGCCCCAGGTGCAGGAGCTCCCGATCGTCTCGCTCTCGGGCGAGTGGACGGGCAGCGGGGAGAGCCGGTCGCGGTCCCTGGCCAGCGCCGGAGAGGACGACGCCGGCACCCGCGAGTACCGCCAGGGCGACGACCTGCGCCGGGTCCACTGGCGGTCGACCGCCCGGCTCGGCCAGCTGATGGTCCGTCGCGAGGAGCAGCCCTGGCAGGCCCGCTGCACGGTGCTGCTGGACACCCGCAGCCTGGCCCACGGCGGGGAGGGCCCGGGCTCGTCCTTCGAGTGGGCGGTGTCGGCGGCCGCCTCGATCGGCGTGCACCTGGTGCGCCACGGCTACTTCGTCCGGCTGCTGACCGACACCGGGGCGCACGTCGGCGGCGGGGATCTCGCGATCGACGGGCGGGGTGGCGATGTCGAGGGCGCGCTGCTCGACGCCCTCGCGGTGGTGACGACGTCGGACAACACATCGCTGCGGGACGCGAGCTCCAGCCTGCGCCGTGGTGGCGGCGACGGCCTGGTGGTCGCTGTCCTCGGCTCGCTGGACCCCGAGGAGACCCGCCTGCTGGGCCGGCTGCGCCACGGCACGACGGCGGCGGTGGCCGTCGTCCTCGACACCGCGACGTGGGCCTCCCCGGCACGCCGCCGGGCGGCTGCCGGTGCCGACGTCGGTGGGCCGGTGCGACTGCTGCGCGCGTCGGGATGGCGGGTCCTGCCGGTGCGTGCCGGCGACGCCCTGCCGGACATCTGGCCGGACGCGTCGCGCCACCACGTCGAAAGGGGCGATGCCGTCGGTGCCGTCCCCTCGGCGACGGGGGCAGCGCGGTGAGACGAATGACCACGGGGTCCTTGCGGCTTCCCCTCTTCGCCGCCCTCGCGACGGCTGCGTCCACCATCTGCCTGGGAACTCTCTTCCTGACCGGCCGCTGGTTCTTCCCCACGCTGTTCGCGATCGTCGTCGTCGCCGCCGGCAGCGAGGCCGCCCGGCGGTTCTCGGTGTCCCGCGCCACCGTCCCGCTCGGGGGCCTCGTCGCCCTCCTGCTCTACCTGCTGGTGCGCTACGGCCACAGCGAGGCCTACCTCGGGATCGTGCCGAGCAGCGGCTCCCTGGACCGCCTCGCCGACCTCGCGTCCTCCGGGCGGTCCGACATCGCGCGCTACGCCGCGCCGATCGGCGTCTCGCCGGGTGTGGAGCTGCTGACCGTCGCCGGCGTGGGGCTCGTCGCGCTCGCCGTGGACACCCTGGCCGTCACCTGGCGTCGGGCCGCACTCGCCGGCCTTCCCCTGCTCGTGCTGCACACGGTCCCCACCTCGGTGGCTCCCAACGGAGTCAGCTGGGTGGCCTTCGCGATCGGGGCGATCGGCTTCCTCGCCCTGCTGCTCGCGGAGTCCCGCGAGCGCGTCAGCCGGTGGGGCCGCCCGATGCGCTACACCGCCGAGCGGCCCAACTACCGCCCCGACGTCGAGACGGCGCCCCTCGGGCAGGTCGGCCGACGGGTCGGCGCGACGGCGCTCGGCCTCGCGCTCGTGGTCCCCGCGGTGCTGCCCGACTTCGACCCGTCCGGTCTGGGTTTCGGCAGCGGCGGGTTCGGCAGCGGCGGTGGCGGCAACGAGGTCTCGGTGGTCAACCCGATCCTGGACCTCGGCCGCAACCTGCGGCGCAGCGAGGACCGGGTGGTGCTCCGCTACCGGGGACGGCCGACGTACCTGCGGCTCGTGGGGCTGGACGAGTTCGACGGCCGCCAGTGGCGGCCCAGCGAGCTGCACGTCTCGCGCGAGGAGAACGACGTCGAGGACGGGCTACGCAACCCACCGGGCCTCGGCGGCGACGTGGAGCGGACCACGCGCAGATACGGCATCGACGTGTTCCAGCTCGACCAGACCTGGCTGCCGCTGCCCTACCCGACCAAGCGGGTCTCGATCGACGGGACCTGGCTCTACGACGAGGAGACGTTCAACGTCTTCGGCGAGAACGCGTCGACGCTCGACATGAGCTACGACCTGCGCGCGCTCGACGTGCGCCCGACCCCTGAACAACTCCGGGACGCCAGTGAGGCGCCCGACTCTCTCGGCCGCTACCTCCAGCTGCCGAGGGACCTGCCCCGCGTCGTGGTCGAGGAGACCCAGGAAGCAGTCGGGGACAACACCAACGACTACGACCGGGCGCTGGCCTTGCAGGAGTGGCTGCGGAATGACTTCACGTACACCACCGAGGTCGAGGACACGGTCGGCGACACCAACGGCTCGGAGGCTGTCTCCGCCTTCCTGGCCACCCGCGCGGGCTACTGCGTGCACTTCGCGTCGACGATGGCGGTGATGGCCCGGCTGCTGGACATCCCCGCCCGGGTGGCCGTCGGCTTCACCGCCGGGACCTCGGACGGCTCGGGGAACCGGTTGGTCGGGTTGCACGACGCGCACTCCTGGCCGGAGCTCTACTTCGAGGGTGTCGGGTGGGTGGCCTTCGAGCCGACGCCCGCCGAGCGCACCGGCGACCCGCCGCCGTGGACCCAGCCACAGTCCGACGCAGGCCCGGGAGCGGAGCCGACACCGGGAGTTAGTGAGTCCCCCGGCACCGGCGACACCCCGCAGCGGCCGCCTCGTGAGCGCACCGACATCCCGGGTCTGTTGGACGAGTCCACCGGTGGTGGCGGCGGCGGGATCGGCGCCGGCCCGGTCCGGGTCCCGGTGGTGCCGCTGCTCATCGGCGTCGGGATCCTGCTCCTGCTCGCGGTGCCCTCGGTGACCGGCGTGGTCGTCCGTCGTCGCCGGTGGGCGGTGGCGCAGACACCCGCCGAGCAGGCCCGGGCCGCGTGGGCCGACCTGCAGGACAGCCTGGTCGACCACGGGTACGCCTGGAAGTCCAGCGACTCGCCCCGTCGCGGCATCGCCCGGCTGCTGGCGGCCAGAGGGCTCGAGGGTGCGGTCGCCGAGGCCGGGCACCGTCTGGCGAGCGTGACCGAGCGGGCCCGCTACGCCCCGGTGATGCCCGACGACGTCGGCGACCTGCGGGCCGACGTGGACGTGCTGCGCCGCAGCCTCGGCGAGACCGACGGCCGGTGGGCCCGGTGGCGGGCGCGCCTGCTGCCCCGCTCGACCAGGTCGGTGTCGACCGCGATCTCCGAGCGGTTCGCGGACGGGCTGGACGCCGTGGACCTCGCGCTCGCCGCGGTGACCCGCCGGCTGCGTCCCGGCCGCAGCTGACGCGACCGACGCTGCCGGCGTTGACCACGTAAACGTGGTCAACGCCCGCCTCGCTACGCGCAGACGCATTGCGGAGCAACTGATGACCACGTAAACGTGGTCATCGTCGCGGGGACGCGGTCAGCGAGCGGAGCAGGGCGAGGAGGTCAGCGGCCTTCGTCGCGACGGCGGTTCCAGCGGTCCTCGAACCGCTGCATGAAGCCGGGGTGACCGGGCCCGCTGCGGGCCTTGCGGGCCGAGGTGCGCGGCTTGCGGACCGCCCCGCCCTCGACGACCCCCAGCTGGGACGCGGTTGTCACGGCCCGGTAGCTCGTCACCGCGAAGAAGGCGGAGGCCAGCATCGCCACGAAGCCGAGGACGCTCACCAGCACGACCTGGGCGACCAGGCCGGTCATCAGCAGCACGACGCCGACGACGAAGCCGACCGCCGCCAGCAGCAGCCGGCGGCGGAAGTTGCTCCGCGGGTCCTTGCCGCGCAGGGACGACGCGAACTTGGGGTCCTCGGCATAGAGAGCCCGCTCCATCTGCTCGAGCAGACGCTGCTCGTGCTCGGAGAGCGGCACGGACTCCTCCTCAGAACAGGGCCAGCACGCCGGTGTCGGGCGTGCGCCCGGCGACCGTCGTACTACGAGGATATGCGCCCGACCGGCTCCGGGAAACCCGAGTGCACAACCTGACTTGGTCCGATCGCGATCCGGTTGCTCCGCATGGCCGGTCCGGCGACGTTTGTCCTCGTTCGGCGGTCCACCATCAGGTAGGACGCACGGGAGCGCCGGAAGGGTTCCCCGCCGGGTCCGGCGGCCCTGGCCGGCCGGGGGTCGGCGGCACCTGTCGCTCACCCACCAGGCTGCCCGGCCGGACGGCACCGCTGCCGAAACGCAGGGCGGCCCGGTCGGACGCCTGCTCCACCTCGCGCCGGCCGCGGCTGCGCTCGCCGAGCCGGAGCTGACGGGGCGCCGAGCCGGACTCCACGAGCTGCTCGACGCGGACCCCGACGAGTCGCAGCCGGGCCCGGTCGAGACCCAGCGCCTCGAACAGGCCGCGGGCCGTGGCATAGAGGACGGCCGCGACGTCGGTGGCCTCGTTCAGGGTCCGCGCCCGGGTGATCGTCGTGAAGTCGGCGAACCGGACCTTGAGACTCACCGTCCGCCCGGCGAGACCGGCCGAGCGCAGCCTGGCCGCGGTGCGCTCGCAGAGCCGCAGCAGCTCACGCAGCACGATCTCGGGGTCGTCGACGTCGCGAGCGAACGTCTCCTCGGCACCGACGCTCTTGTCCGGCTCGTGCGGGACCACGCTGCGCTCGTCACGGCCCCAGGACAGCGCGTGCAGGTGGGACCCGGTGGCCTGGCCGAGGGCCCGCACGAGAGTGGCCAGTGGTGTGTTGGCGATGTCGCCGACGGTGCGCAGCCCGAGCCGGGTCAGCTCCTTCTCGGTCTTCTCCCCCACGCCCCACAACGCACCCACCGGCAGCGGGTGCAGGAAGGCGACCACCTCGGCGGCCGGCACGACGAGCATCCCGTCGGGCTTGGCCCGGGTCGACGCGAGCTTCGCGACGAACTTCGTGGTGGCGACACCGACCGAGCAGGTGATGCCCTGCTCGTCGGCAACCCGGTCGCGGATCAGCTGGCCGATGTCGGCCGGCCGACCCAGCCGGCGCTGCGCACCGGAGACGTTGAGGAAGGCCTCGTCCAGCGACAGCGGCTCCACCAGCGGTGTCACCGACCGGAAGATCTCCATCACCCCGGCCGAGATCGTGGAGTAGAGCCCGTGGCTGGGCGGGACGACGGTGGCCTGCGGGCACAGCCTCCGGGCCCGGGTCATCGGCATCGCCGAGTGCACGCCGTAGCGCCTCGCCTCGTACGTCGCCGAGAGGACCACGCCACGCGACCCGCCGCCGACGATGACCGGGGTGCCGCGCAGCTCCGGCCGGCTGATCAGCTCGACCGAGGCGTAGAAGGCGTCCATGTCGACGTGCAGCACGGTGGCGCCGCTGTCGTCCCCGGGCGGGCCCGCCGGCGGGCCGGGCCGGTGCAGCTGCTGGCTGCGGCTCACCGGTCACCCCTGCGGGTCATCTCAGACCCGGGACGCGAGGACGTGCAGCTGCGTCGCGACGGCCCGGAACTCCGCCAGCCCGGCGGTGGCGAGCTCGAGCTCGACGAGCTCCTCCACCGGGTCGGCCTCGGAGTCGGCGCCCGGCGCGAGGTCGGCCAACGTGCAGACACCGTGGACACTGCCGACCTCCAGCCCGGCGGCGCCGAGCACCGCCAGCAGCTCGGTCTCGGTGAACCGGCGCCGCAGCGGGTCACCCGGCCCCCACCGCCCGTCGGGGTCGCCGAGCGCGTGGCGGGCCTCCGCGAAACGCCCGGCCACGGTCCGGGCGACCACGGCGGCGTTGCGGTGGGCGGCCAGCACGCTGAGCGTGCCGCCGGGGCGCAGCACCGCGACGAGGGCCTCGACGGCTGGCCGGACCTCGTCGACGTGCTCGAGCACGCCGTGGCACAGGACCAGGTCGGCCGAGTTGGGCTCGACCACGTCGAGCAGCCCCGCCGCGTCACCCTGCACCGCGCGGACCGCCGCTCCCGTCTCGCCGGCGCGTCGCAGCAGGGACGCCAGGGCGTCCGGGCTGGGGTCGACCACCGTGACCCGGTGCCCCGCCTCAGCCAGCGGGACGGCGAACCCGCCGGTGCCGCCGCCGACGTCGACCACGTCGAGCGGGTGGCTCGAGTCGTCGGACCGGCCGTAGGTGACGAGCGCGTCGCGGAGCATGACTCCCCACACCACGGCCGTGCGCGGAGAACGCGCGAGGTGGGCGGCCGCGGCGGAGAAGGCCGGGGCTGCGGAGAGAGAACCGTCGACGGGGGGCACGGCGCCAGGCTACTGAGCGGGAGCGACCGGACGGCCGTTTCGCCGGGCCAACTCACCGGCCCGAGCTCCCCGGGCTCGAGTGCCACAGCTTGCGCGGCGCCTCGCGCTGATGGTCGCGCCCGCCCTCGGCCGCTGCCTTGCGCCCCATCGCAGCCGGGTCGTCGCCGGGCGGCTTGATGTCGGCGTACGGCGACTGGCGGAATCCGCTCGGGTGCACCAGCACCCGACGCGGCCGGCCCATGCCGCCGGCCGACCCGGCCTTCCCGACCTCGCGCGGCTCGTAGACCTCCCCCTCTTTTTCCCGGGGTCCCTGCGGGATCGGGAGCGCAGCGAGTGATCTCGTGGGGGAACCACCCGTGGGTGGCCGGGTCATCACCGGCCGGGTCGAGCGGCTCTCGGCCGCGCCGGCCACCGACAGGTCGGTGACCGGTCCGGTAACGGCCATCAGGTCGGCCACCGCGTCGAGGCCGCCGAGCCGCCAGGCCTCGTGCAGCTCGGTCAGCTCCCAGCAGCCGGTGGCCCGCATCGACACCCCGCGCGGCCCGGTGCGCCGCACGTGGCCGCGGATGACCAGCAGCCAGGAGTGGAACAGCGTCGCGGCGTAGGGGCCTTGCGCGTCCTCGAAGAACGTCGCGTCGACCGGCCCGCGCGCGTCGTCGAGGGTCACGAACACCACCCGCTTGCCGGAGCGGATCGGCGGGGTCTGGGTGGCGACCTTCACCCCGGCGACCAGCACCTCGGCCTGGCTGCGGCAGCGCACCAGGTCGGGCGCGCGGGTCGCCCCGATCGCGGCGAGGAACGGCTCGTAGAAGTCGATGACGTGCCGGCTGGCGTCCAGGCCGAGCACCTCGAGCTCGGCACGGACCCGCTCGGCGCCGGTCATCTCGGGCAGCCCGCTGGGCGCCACCGAGTGGGGCGCGTCGCCGAGCTCGAGAGCCAGCTGCACCGGCGCCGCCTCGACCGGGCGCGCGGCCTGGGACTGGCGGGCGGCCAGCTCGCGTACCCCCGGCCGCTCGAGCCCCGGCCGCTCGAGCCCCGGCCGCTCGAGCATGGTCAGCGCTTCGCCCGGGGCGGCGGCGAGCGAGAGGTCACGCGCGGCACCGGCGGCTGGGGTCGCCCGCAGGACACCGGCTCGTCCCGACGTACCAGACCGTGAGCCGCGGGACCCGCGGGATCGTGACCCGCGGTGGCTGCCTCGGGTCACCGCGCGCGACCACCGGTCGAGCTCGCCGACCTGCAGCAGCAGGTCGCGGCGGGTCAGCCGGTGGCGGGTGGAGCCGGTGGACCGGTCCGGGGCACGCAGCGAGTAGAGGCTGTCGAACGCGCCGGTGAGCACCAGCCGCTCGACGACCGGGCGGGACACCGACGCGCGGTGCCAGAAGTCGGACAGCGAGCCGTAGGGCCGGCCGGCGACGCTGCGCGCCACCTCGGCCTCGGAGATGCCCTTGACCTCGGAGAGCGCGAGCCGGATGCCGTAGGCCCGGGCCCGTTGCCAACCGGGGACCGGCCGCTCGACATCCTCCCGGCACATGTCGGTGAGCTTCTCGACGCGGTACGAGGCGTCGGAGCGGTTGACGTCCAGCGGCAGCACCGTGATGCCGAACTGGCGGGCGTCGTCGAGGATCAGCCGCTTGGGGTACATGCCGGGGTCGTGGGTGAGCACCCCGGCCAGGAACGCCGCCGGGTGGTGGGCCTTGAGCCAGGCCGACTGGTAGGTCGGCAGCGCGAAGGCGGCGGCGTGGGCCTTGCAGAACCCGAATGACGCGAAGGCCTTGAGCACCTGCCACACCCGGTCGACGGTCGGCACGTCGTAGCCGCGGGCCAGGGCGCGCGGGCGCAGCCACACCTCGACCTCGGGCTGCCCGTCGACGGTGCCGAGCGCGCGGCGGGCCTCGTCGGCCTCGGCCAGCGTGACGCCGGCGAACGTCGAGATGATCTGCAGCACCTGCTCGTGGAAGACGACGACGCCGCAGGTCTCCTCCAGCGCGTAGCGCAGGTCGTCGTGGAGGTACTGGGGCTCGGCCCAGCCCTGCCGGGCCTTGAGGAACGGGGTGACCATGTCGCTCTTGACCGGGCCGGGACGGAACAGCGAGATGTCGGTGATCAGGTCGCCGAACGTCTCGGGGCCGAACTTGCCGACCAGCTCGCGCTGCCCGGGCGACTCGATCTGGAACATGCCGAGGGTGCGCGTCGACTGGATCAGCGCGAATGTGTCGGGGTCGTCGAGCGGCACCTGGGTCTGGTCGTCCAGGTCGATCGGCTCGGGGGTGTCACCGATCCGCACCAGCTCGTCGACGGCGTGGGCCATCGCGGACTGCATCCGGATGCCGAGCACGTCGAGCTTGAGCATCCCCAGCTCCTCGACGTCGTCCTTGTCGAACTGGCTCATCGGGAAGCCCAGCCAGCTCGCCTCGACCGGCGTGCGGTCGAGCAGCGTGCGGTCCGACAGCAGCACGCCGCACGGGTGCAGCGCGACGTGGCGCGGCAGCCCGTCGAGGCGCGCCACCAACCGGAACAGCAGGTCGAGCTGACCGCCACTGTGCATCCGCGACGCGCGCAGCTCGGGCAGCTCCTCCAGCGCGAGGTGCACGTCGCGGGCCCGGATGTGCGGGAACGCCTTGGCGATCTGGTCGATCTCACCGGGCGGCATGCCCAGCGCGGCCCCGACGTCCCGCACGGCGTGGCGCACCCGGTAGGTGTCCATCATCGACACGCAGGCCACCCGCTCGCCGCCGAAGCGGTCGAGGATCCGCTCGTAGACCTCGGTGCGCCGGGCCGACTCCACGTCGATGTCGACGTCGGGCAGCGCCTCGCGCAACGGGGAGAGGAAGCGCTCCATGAGCAGCCCGTGGCGGATC
>DASVED010000145.1:0-22422 GCA_036380775.1 Actinomycetes bacterium | reverse complement strand
CTCCCGCACGGGCTGGTCGCGCAGGAGGTGCTGGCGCTGCACGAGCGGGTCGGCCTCCCGGCCGAGGTGGCGCTCGGGGCGGCGTCCTGGGCGGCGCGGGACTGGCTGGGCCGGCCCGGACTGACGCCGGGCGACCCGGCCGACCTGGCCGACCTGGTCGTCTACGCCGAGGACCCCCGGGCGGACCTGCGCCTGCTGGCCCACCCGCGCCTGGTCATGCTCCGCGGGACGATTCGGCTGGGGGCCCGCGGTCTGGCATGATGGCCGGCTGTACCCGGTGTGCGGCTGGACCCTCTAGCCTCCGCGCGTCGTGTCCGCACCCGCGGCGACCTTCCCGCCCCGCACCCCACGCGGGGCCGGGTCGCCCACCTCACCTGACTCAGGAGTCCCACACCCGTGGCTGTCAAGATCAAGCTGATGCGCATGGGCAAGATCCGTGCGCCGTACTACCGCATCGTCGTCGCCGACTCGCGCACCAAGCGCGACGGGCGGGCGATCGAGGAGATCGGCAAGTACCACCCGACCCAGGAGCCCTCGCTCATCCAGGTCGACTCGGAGCGTGCGCAGTACTGGCTCGGGGTCGGCGCGCAGCCGACCGAGCCCGTCGCGGCCATCCTGAAGATCACCGGCGACTGGCAGAAGTTCAAGGGCCTGCCCGGCCAGGAGGGCACACTGCGGGTCGCCGAGCCGAAGGCCGACAAGAAGGCGATCTTCGAGACGGCCGCCAAGGACTCCGCCGGCGCGGATGGTGCCAAGGACGGCGCCACCACGCCGCGCAAGAAGGCTGCCAAGAAGACGGCCGCCGCACCCGTGGAGCAGGCCGCCACCACCGACCAGCCGGCCGCGGCCGAGGCCACGGTCACCGAGGAGCCGAAGACCGAGGCACCCGCCGCTGACGCCCCGGCCGCAGAGGCAACGGCCGCAGAGGCAACGGCGGCTCCGGCACCCGACGCCACCGACACTCCGGCCGCCGAGACCTCGACCGAATCAGCCGACACCTCGACCGAGGCCACCGCCGAGGACAAGGGCTGACCGTGCTCGACGAGGCACTGGAGCACCTGGTGCGCGGCATCGTCGAGCACCCTGACGACGTCTCGGTCCGGGACCGCACCACCCGTCGCGGTCGCACGCTCGAGGTCCGGGTGCACCCCGACGACCTCGGCAAGGTGATCGGCCGGGCGGGGCGCACCGCCAAGGCGCTGCGGACCGTCGTCGGGGCCCTGACCCCGGGCCGCGGCGTGCGCGTCGACTTCCTCGACGTCGACGAGCGCTGATCGCGACCGGCACGTCACGCATGGAGGTCGTCGTCGGCCGGATCGGGCGGCCGCACGGGATCAAGGGCTACGTCTCGGTCGATGTCCGCACCGACGACCCGGAGGGCCGGCTGGCACCGGGCTCGACGGTGCGGACCGACCCGCCCGCGGCCGGCCCGCTGACGATCCGCGACGGCCGGGTCCACTCCGGCCGCCTCCTGCTGCACTTCGAGGGGCACGACGACCGCGGTGCGGCCGAGCGCCTGAGAGGTGTCCTGCTCGTCGCCGAGGTCGACCCCGCCGAGCGGCCCGAGGACCCCGACGAGTTCTACGACCACCAGCTGGTCGGTCTCCGCGTCCGCACCGTCGAGGGCGAGCCGGTCGGCGAGCTGGCCGACGTCCTGCACCTCCCAGGCCAGGACGTGCTGAGTGTCCGCCGCCCGGACGGCACCGAGGTCCTGGTCCCGTTCGTCGCCGAGATGGTGCCGTCGGTCGACCTCGACGGCGGCGAGGTCTTGGTCGACCCGCCGCCGGGCCTGCTGGAGGACCTGCCCACTGACCGGCCCGACGGTCCGGCGGAGGGCTGACGTGCGGCTCGACGTCGTCACGATCTTCCCCGAGTACCTGGCGCCGTTGCGGCTCTCGCTGATCGGCCGCGCGATCGAGGACGGCCTGGTCGACCTGCACGTCCACGACCTGCGCAGCTGGACCACCGATCGGCACCGCACCGTCGACGACTCGCCGTACGGGGGCGGGCCGGGCATGCTGATGCGCCCCGAGCCGTGGGGTGACGCGCTCGACGCGGTCTGCGCCGGGGGTGCCGCGGGGGTCCCGCCGCGGATCGTGGTCCCCACGCCCGGCGGCGCGCCGTTCACCCAGGCCCTGGCGCACGACCTGGCCGCCGAACCGTGGCTGCTCTTCGCGTGCGGGCGGTACGAGGGCATCGATGCCCGGGTCCTCGACGAGGCGGCGAGCCGCGGCCGGGTCGACGAGGTCTCGCTGGGCGACTACGTCCTCAATGGCGGCGAGGTCGCGGTCCTGGCCGTCGTCGAGGCGGTCGCCCGGCTGCTGCCCGGTGTCATCGGCAACGCCGAGTCGCTGGTGGACGAGTCGCACAGCGAGACGTCGGGCGGGCTCCTGGAGGCGCCGGGCTACACGAAGCCGGCGTCCTGGCGCGGCCGCGACGTCCCGGAGGTCCTGCTCTCCGGCGACCACGCGCGCGTCGCCCGCTGGCGGCGCGACGAGTCGTTGCGGCGCACGGTGGCGCGCCGCCCCGACCTGGTCGAGCGCCTGGACCGGGCTGCTCTGGACGACCGGGACCTCGCCGTGCTCGCCGACCTGGGCTGGCTCCCCGGGGCGGACGGACGATTGGCCCGCGTCAGCGGGCCTGTGGCAGACTGACCAACTGCTCCGCACCGCCAGCGCCCCCGCCACAGGGAGGGCGCGACAGCGCAGACCGGGGCGCGACGGCAGGACACAACTCAACCCCACACCGTGGGTGACCTGTGGCACCGCGAGAGAAGAGACCACGATGCAGACGCTGGACGCCCTCGACGCCGCCTCGAAGCGCTCGGACATCCCCGAGTTCCGACCCGGCGACACCCTCAAGGTCCACGTCAAGGTCGTGGAGGGGACCCGCTCCCGCATCCAGGTCTTCCAGGGCGTCGTCATCCGCCGCCAGGGCGCCGGCGTCCGCGAGACGTTCACGGTGCGCAAGGTGAGCTTCGGTGTCGGCGTGGAGCGCACCTTCCCGGTGCACACCCCGGTCATCGACAAGATCGAGGTCGTGACCCGCGGCGACGTCCGCCGCGCGAAGCTCTACTACCTGCGCGACCTGCGCGGCAAGGCCGCGAAGATCAAGGAGCGCCGCGACAGCAGGCCTGCCGCCCGCTGAGCGCGGCCACCTGGTGAGGCACCGGAGTCCACGGGGCAGTCGCCGTCGGGTCGGCCGGTCACGCCATCTCGTCCGCGGTGCCGGTCGCGGCGCTCTGCGCGTCGTCCGTGTCCTTCTCGTCGTCGTCCTGACGGCGCTGCTGGTGCGGGGCTTCGTGGTCACGCCCTTCTCGATCCCCTCCGGGTCGATGCGCGAGACGTTGCACGTCGGCGACCGCATCCTCGTCGACCGGCTGAGCTACCGGTTCGGGCCGGTGGAGCGGGGAGATGTCGTCGTCTTCGACGGGACAGACACGTTCGGGGCGGTTCCCGGCGCGCGGGAACGCGGGGTGCGGGACTGGCTGGTCCGCACCCTCACCTTCGGCTTCACCGGGGCGGAGGAGACCGACTACGTGAAGCGGGTCATCGGCATCGGCGGGGACCGGGTCTCCTGCTGCGACGACAACGGCCGGCTGACGGTCGACGGCGTGCCCCTGGACGAGCCGTACCTCTTCCCGGGCGACGACCCGTCCGAGCTGCGATTCGACATCGAGGTACCCGACGGGAGGCTCTGGGTGATGGGAGACCACCGCTCGGACTCGCGCGACTCCCGGGCGCACCTGGGGTCACCGGGCGGCGGGACCGTGCCCGAGAGGGACGTCGTCGGCCGGGTGATCGGCATCGTCTGGCCGTCCGGGCGCCTCGGTGGGCTGCCATGATGCGAGCGCCGGCGGCGACGTACGCTCGTTGCCCGCGGCACGTGTCCAACTCGTACACCCACGTGACGCTCGGGGACGGAGGACGGACACGATGACGACGGACGACACGCGGCCGCCGCAACCGCAGCCGCAGGTGACGGTGCGGCGGAAGGCTGCTGCCCCGCTGCCGCCGGCGCCCGTCACGCGCACGCCGCCGGGGAAGAAGAAGAAGTCGTTCCTGCGCGAGCTGCCCGGCATCGTGATCACCGCACTCGTCATCTCGGTGCTCATCAAGACGTTCCTCGTGCAGGCGTTCTACATCCCGTCCGGGTCGATGGAGAACACCCTCCTGGTCAACGACCGGGTGCTGGTCAACAAGCTGGCGGACAAGTCCGACGAGATCCATCGCGGCGACGTCGTGGTGTTCCACGATCCCGGCGGCTGGCTGCACGGTCCGGAGGTGGCCGAGCGGGACGGCGTGCTCGGGGCGCTGCGCGACGGGCTGGTCTTCGTGGGGCTCGCGCCGGCGGTCGGCGAGGAGGACCTGATCAAGCGGGTCATCGGCGTCGGCGGGGACACGGTCGCCTGCTGCGACGACGACCGGCGCCTCACCGTCAACGGCGTCTCGCTCGACGAGCCCTACCTCTTCCCCGGCGACGAGCCCTCGCTGGAGGAGTTCAGGGTGAAGGTCCCCGAGGGCCAGCTGTGGGTCATGGGCGACCACCGGTCGGTCTCCGAGGACAGCCGAGCCCACAAGTCGCAGCCCGGAGCGGGCTTCGTCCCGGTCGACGACGTCATCGGGCGGGCGTTCACGATCGTCTGGCCGCTGGACCGGGGCAGGCTGCTCCGCGAGCCCGACACGTTCGACCAGCCCGAACTGGCCGCGTCCCCGCGTTGATCCGGGCACGGCCGTCGTAGGCTCGCTGGCGTGGTGGAGCAGCCGAGCGGGACCAGTGGGATCGATGCGGGGCGGCGCGCGGCCCGCGTGCTGCTGCTCGACGGCGATGATCGGCTGCTGCTGTTCTGCGGCGTCGACCCGCATGTCCCCGACGTGCGGTTCTGGTTCACCCCGGGCGGCGGGGTCGAGGACGGCGAGTCGCTGACCGACGCGGCACGGCGCGAGCTCCGTGAGGAGACAGGCTGTGCCGATGTCGAGTTCGGCCCGCCGGTCTGGACCCGGGAGAGCGGCTTCGACTTCGAGGGCGAGGCGGTCCAGCAGCACGAGACCTACTTCGTGGCCCGCGTGCCCGCCTGGGAGGTGGACACGTCCGGCTTCACCGACCTCGAGCAGCGCGTCGTGCTGTGGCACCGCTGGTGGACGCTCGACGAGCTGCGGCTCACGCCCGAGACCGTCTACCCGAGCACGCTGGCCCGCCACCTCGACGACCTGCTGCGCGACGGACCACCTGCCCAGCCGGTCGTCGTGGAGGCGTGATGCAGGTCCGGCAGCGGTTCGTCGTACGCCGGGAAGGCGGCCTGTGGGCCTACGAGCGCGCCCTCGAGCGGGCCGGCCTCACGCCAGTCGCCGGCGCCGACGAGGCGGGGCGTGGTGCGTGCGCGGGCCCGCTGGTCGTCGCGGCCGTCGTGCTCCCCACCGGTCGGCGCGGTCAGGTGCCCGGCCTCGCCGACTCCAAGCTGCTGACCCCCGCCGCCAGGGACCGGGTGTACGACGAGGTCGTCCGCCGGGCCGCGGCGTGGTCGGTCGTCGTGGTCCCGGCCGCCGAGGTGGACCGGATCGGGCTGCACGTCTGCAACGTCGAGGGGATGCGCCGGGCGCTGGCCCGGCTCGACGTCACCCCGGCCTACGTGCTGACCGACGGGTTCCCGATCCGGGGACTGCCCGCTCCGGGACTCGCGGTGTGGAAGGGCGACCGGGTCAGCGCGTCGATCGCGGCAGCGTCGGTCGTGGCCAAGGTGAGCCGGGACCGGATCATGGCGCGGCTGCACGAGCACTGGCCGACGTACGACTTCCTCGGCCACAAGGGCTACATCACGCCGGTGCACAACGCGGCGCTCGACGAGCACGGACCGTGCGCGGAGCATCGGTTCTCCTACGTCAACGTTGCCCGCCGGGTGCTGCGGGACGGCCCGGACGACCGTGTGCCGGTTCGTACGCTGGCGCGGCTCGAGGAGGCTGCCGGCGAGGAGGCGATGCTCGAGGAGGGGGCCGTCGAGGTGGCCGGCGAGGAGGTGCTGGTCGGATGAGCGCCGAGGACCTGGAGAAGTACGAGACCGAGATGGAGCTGCAGCTCTACCGGGAGTACCGCGATGTCGTTGGTCTGTTCTCGTTCGTCGTCGAGACCGAGCGCCGCTTCTACCTGACCAACCACGTCGAGGTGACCCCGCGCAGCACCGACGGGGGCGAGGTCTACTTCGAGGTCACGATGGCGGACGCCTGGGTCTGGGACATGTACCGCCAGGCCCGGTTCGTCAAGAACGTGCGGGTGCTGACCTTCAAGGACGTCAACGTCGAGGAGCTCTCGCGCAGCGAGCTCTCCGTCGAGCTGCCGGAGTCGTAGACCGCTCGTCGTCCACAGCCGGGCGACCCGTCCGCGTCTGTCCACATGCACGTCCTCCCGACGCTCCGCTCGCCGGTCGGCGGGCCAGCCTGGGACCCGGCGTCCCGGGCGGCGCCTTACCCGGTGCGCGGAGGTGGGCGGTGCAGGTCAAGGACGCGGTGGGGGCCTACGGCGAGCGCATCGCTGCGGCCCATCTGGAATCGGTGGGCATGGTGATCCTGGACCGCAACTGGCGCTGCCCGGCCGGCGAGCTCGACATCGTCGCGCGCGACGGCGACGTCTTGGTCTTCTGCGAGGTCAAGACCCGCACGTCGACGGGGTTCGGCTCGCCGCTGGAGGCGGTGACGGCGCGCAAGGCCGCCCGGCTGCGGCGGCTCGCCGCGGCATGGACCCACGAGCGCGGGCTGCACCTGCCCGACATCCGCATCGACCTGGTCGGGGTGCTGCGGCCGCGCCGCGGCCCTGCGCAGGTCGAGCACGTGCGGGGCGTGGTCTGAGTGCCGCTCGCCCGGACCCGCGGCGTGGCTCTGGTCGGGGTGGAGGGACATCTCGTGGAGGTGGAGGCCGACCTGGGGATGGGCGTCCCGTCCTACAGCCTGGTCGGGCTGCCGGACGCCTCGCTCGCCGAGTCGCGCGACCGGGTCCGGGCCGCCATGGTCAACAGCGGACAGCACTGGCCGGCCACCAAGCGGGTCACCGTGAACCTCTCGCCAGCCAGCCTCCCCAAACGAGGGTCGAGCTTCGACCTGGCCATCGCCGCCGCGATCCTGGCCGCGCAGGAGGAGGTCCCGCTCGGGGTCTTCGACCGGGCGGTGCTGGTCGGGGAGCTCGGGCTGGACGGTCGGGTCCGGCCGGTGCGGGGCGTGCTGCCGGCCGTCGCCGCGGCGGCCCGCGGGGGCGTCGAGAGCGTGATCGTGCCGTCGGAGAACGCGGCCGAGGCGTCCCTCGTGCCGGGGATCCGGGTCACCGGGGTCGCCTCGCTGACGGCTCTGGTCGCGCGGGCGCGCGGGGATGAGCCGCCGGAGGGTCACGGGGGCGAGACCACCGCCGTCGACCCGGCCGTGGTCGACGACGATCCCCACACGCCCGACCTGGCCGACGTGCTGGGGCAGGCGACCGCCCGCTACCTGCTCGAGGTGGCGGCGGCCGGCGGTCACCACTTGCTGATGCTGGGTCCCCCCGGTGCGGGCAAGACGATGCTCGCCGAGCGTCTCCCGGGGCTGCTGCCCCCGCTGGACCGGGAGTCCGCACTGGAGGTGACCACGGTCCACTCGGTGGCCGGCACCCTGCGCGGCTCGGTGTCGGGCCGGGTGCCGCTGCTGCGGACGCCGCCATTCCAGGCGCCGCACCACACCGCCTCGGTGCCGGCGATCGTCGGTGGTGGCTCGTCGCACGTCCGGCCGGGCGCCGCGTCGCTCGCCCACCGAGGGGTCCTGTTCCTCGACGAGGCGCCGGAGTTCGCGCCGGGTGTGCTCGACGCCCTGCGCGAGCCGCTGGAGTCGGGCGAGATCACGGTGTCCCGGCTGGCGTCCCAGGTCTGCTTCCCGGCCCGGTTCCAGCTGGTGCTGGCCGCCACCCCGTGCCCGTGCGGTCTCGCCGTCGAGCGTGGGGCAGCCTGCAGCTGCACGCCGATGGCCCGCATCCGCTACCTCGGGCGGCTGTCCGGTCCCCTGCTGGACCGGGTGGACCTGCGGATCGAGATGCTCGCCGCATCCCGGGCCGACCTGCGCGGCGATCCCGCCGGGGCAGAGGGGACGGCAGCGGTCGCCGCCCGGGTCGTCGCAGCACGGGAGCGGATGGCAGCGAGGCTGGCCGGCACACCGTGGCGGGTCAACGCCGAGGTGCCGGGGCACGTGCTGCGCCGACGGTGGCGTCTGCCGTGGGAGGTGGTAGCCGAGGCGGAGCGGGCCCTGGACCTCGGTCAGCTCACCGCCCGCGGCGTCGACAGGGTCGTGCGCGTGGCGTGGACGCTCGCCGACCTGGCCGGACGGGACCAGCCGGACGCCGGGGACGTGCGGGTGGCCCTGGACTGCCGCGGGTCGCGAAGGAGGGCGGCATGAGCGGCATGGTCGGAGCGGTCCCGGCGTACGTTCGCCACGCCGACCCCGACGTGCGGGCGCGGGTGGCGCTGAGCCGGCTGGCCGAGCCCGGTGACGAGGCGATGGGGGCAGCCGTGCTCGCCCTGGGAGCGGACGAGACGCTGGCCCGGGTCCGGGACGGGAGCCTGATAGGGCGCCGCACGCCGCACTACCGGTCGCGTCTCGAGCGGCTCGACGTCGACTCCGATCTCGAGGTGGCGGCCCGGGCCGGCGCACGGGTCGTCGTGCCGGGCGACGAGGAGTGGCCGCCCCAGCTCGACGACCTGGGCGCGGCGCGGCCGCTCCTCCTGTGGGCGGCCGGCCCGGGTGACCTGGCCCGGATCACGACCCGGTCGGTGGCGGTCGTCGGGGCGCGAGCCTGCACGCCGTACGGCGAGCACGTCGCGGCCGAGCTGGCGGCCGGTCTCGGCGACCGCGGCTGGACCGTGGTGTCGGGTGGCGCGTTCGGCATCGACGCCGCCGCGCACCGGGGTGCACTGGCCGTGGACGCCTCGACCGTGGCGGTGCTCGCCTGCGGGGTGGACGTGGCCTACCCGGTCGCACACCACCGGCTGTTCGCGGCTATCGGCGAGACCGGTGCTCTGGTGTCCGACCTGCCGCCGGGCGCCCGGCCGACCCGGGGAAGGTTCCTGGACCGCAACCGGCTCATCGCAGCCCTCACCCGCGGGACGGTCGTCGTCGAGGCCGCGGTGCGCAGCGGGGCCCGTAACACGGCGGGCCACGCGGAGGGCCTCTCGCGCCCGGTGATGGCGGTGCCCGGGCCGGTCACCTCGGCCAGCTCGGCCGGCTGTCACGAGCTGGTGCGGGTGGCCGGGGCCTCCCTCGTCACCGACGCGTCCGACGTGGTGGACATCGTCGGGGAGCTGGGCGGCGATGCCGCCGACGCGCGTCGGGGCGAGCGCCGCCCGCACGACGATCTGGATGCGACGACGCTGCGCGTCCGCGAGGCCCTGCCGCTGCGGCGCTGGGCCGCGCCGGACGCGGTGGGCCGACTGGCCGGGCTGGACCCGCCGACCGTCCTGCGCGCGCTCGCCGTCCTCGCCGCCGCCGGTCTGGCCGAGAGCCGCGACGGCGCCTGGCGCCGGGTGACCGACCGGTAGCGACGCGGCCGGTGGCGCGGCGGTGCTTGCCACCGGCCCTCCCGCGGGTCACCGTGAGCCCGTGAGCCGGGCACCGGAGGTGGCGGGGGAGCCCACAGCGGACGCCCCCGGGCTCCCGGCCGAGCTGGTGGTCGCGCTCGAGGAGTTCGTCCGCCACCTGCGGTCCGAGAGGGGCCTGTCGGGGCACTCGGTCCGGGCCTACCGCGCGGACGTGGCCACCCTGCTCGAGCACGCCCACCGGATGGGCCGTGACCGGCTCGAGGGACTCGACCTGCGGGTGCTGCGCAGCTGGTTGGCCGGCCAGGCGACCCGGGGGATGGCCCGCGCGACGCTGGGGCGGCGGGCGGCCGCCGCCCGGGCGTTCACGGCCTGGGCGCACCGGCAAGGGCGCCTCGCGACCGACCCCGGTGCCCTGCTGGCCACGCCGCGCAGCGGCCGGACCCTGCCCGGGGTGCTGCGCCGGGACGAGGCGGACGCCCTCCTGCACGTGGCCGGCCTGGCCGCGGACGACGACAGCCCGGTCCGGCTGCGGGACCTCGCGGTGCTCGAGGTGCTCTACGCGAGCGGGATCCGGGTCGGTGAGCTCTGCGGGCTCGACGCGGACGACGTCGACCACGGCCGGCGGGTGCTCCGCGTGCTGGGCAAGGGGGCGAAGGAGCGCACCGTGCCGGTCGGGGTGCCCGCCCTGCAGGCGGTGGACCGGTGGCTCGGCGCCGGCCGGCCGGCCCTGGCCACGCCCACCAGCGGCCCGGCCCTCTTCCTGGGGGCCCGTGGGCGCCGGGTCGACCCCCGTACCGTCCGACGGGCGGTCCACGAGCTGGTGGCCCACGTCCCGGGTGCCCCTGACCTCGGCCCCCACGGCCTCCGCCATTCGGCTGCCACGCACCTGCTGGAAGGTGGAGCCGACCTGAGATCCGTTCAGGAGCTGCTCGGCCACGCTACGCTCGCCACGACCCAGATCTACACCCATGTGTCCGTCGAGAGGTTGAAGGCAACGTATGACCAAGCGCACCCACGGGCGTGACGGCTCCGCCGCCACGCCGGCCGGGGGAGTGGGCGCCGTGACCGAGAGAGACGTGTCCGTCGACGACCCGGCAACGGAGAAGAGCGCCGCCGAGGCGGCTCTGCGCGACCTCTGGCAGCAGTACAAGAAGACTGCCGACCCGCCCCTGCGCGAGCGCCTGATCCTGCACTACTCCCCGCTGGTGAAGTACGTCGCGGGCCGGGTCGGTGTGGGCCTGCCGCCCAACATCGAGCAGGCCGACCTCGTCTCGTACGGCATCTTCGGCCTGATCGACGCGATCGAGAAGTTCGACCTCGAGCGGGCCATCAAGTTCGAGACCTACGCGATCAGCCGCATCCGCGGGGCGATCATCGACGAGCTGCGGGCGATCGACTGGATCCCGCGCTCGGTGCGCTACAAGGCCCGCGAGGTCGAGCGGGCGTACGCCCGGCTGGAGGGTGAGCTGCACCGCACCCCCACCGAGGCCGAGGTCGCCGCCGAGATGGGGATCAAGCTCGAGGACCTGCACCAGATCTTCAGCCAGGTGTCGTTCGTCAACGTGGTGGCGCTCGACGAGCTGCTCAGCGTTGGTGGCGAGAAGGGCGACAAGCTCAGCCTGGTCGACACCCTCGAGGACACCAAGGCGGAGGACCCCGTCCTGGCCTTCGAGTCCGAGGAGACGAAGTTCCTGCTCGCCAAGGCGATCAACACACTGCCCGAGCGGGAGAAGATCGTCGTGACGCTCTACTACTACGAGGGGCTCACCCTGGCCGAGATCGGTCAGGTGCTCGGGGTCACCGAGAGCCGGATCTGCCAGATGCACACCAAGGCCGTCCTGCAGCTGCGCGGGAAGCTGGCCGACGGCTAGGGGCGACCACCATCCGGCTGCTCACATCCGGCTGATCGCCGACCGCGGGCCCATCACCACGACCGGCGCCGCGTCCGGGTCGAGCCAGCGCAGCAGCCAGCGCATCCTCGGCTGCGGCATCGCCACGCACCCCGCGGTCGCCCGGTCCTCGGCGGCCCTCTTCTGCACGTGCAGGAAGATCCCCCCGCCGCGGGAGGTGTCGGCCGGGTCCCGGGCCACCCACTCGCCGCCGGTGCGGTGCACCCCGGACGGCAGGTTGTAGTCCACGACCGCCACCAGGCGGTACTGCCGCCCGAAGGACGACAAGTCCTCCGCCCAGCTGGTCCGCCAGTCCGAGGCGGCCGACCGTCGTGGCTGCCAGACGTTGTAGGTCGCGGGGTCCCGGGGGTCGTAGGGCCACCAGTCGTCTGCGTCCGCGTGCCGGTAGGGCAGCGCGGTGCCCGGGTCGCCCCACGTCCCGAAGGCGCGGGGCAGCCCGAACGTCCCTGCGGGCGTGGTCGAGGTGCTCTGGCGGCGCCGGTCGGCGGGCACGAAGCCGTTGTGGCCGATCCACACCCGGCCGGCGTCGAGGACCCGTGCCCAGGCGCCGTCCGCGGACTGCTCGTAGGCCCGCAGGGTCGCCCGGCGGCTGGACCACCGCCGGGAGGTGACCACGACGACCTGGCGGGCGTCGCCCAGGTGGGTCAGTCGGCTCGGGTGGTACGTCGGCACGCTCCCCGCCACGCCACCCGCGGCCACCGCTGCCCGGCCGGAGGCGCTCGTCGTGCCGGCCGGCCCGGTGACGAGGATGGTGAGCGTCGCGGTCAGCGCGACGCCGAGCGCCACCGGCCGCACCACCGACGGTCGCCGAAAGCGACCAGACCCGTCCACGGCACGACCATGCCAGGTCCGTCCGGCGGGCGCCCATAGGCTGGCCGCATGCCTGCCGAGCCGCCCGCCGTCGGCCCGGGCGACCACACCAACCCGCTGTGGGGCGACGACTGGCCCGAGGTACGGGCCATGTGGCCGCTCGAGCCGACCGTGGCGCACCTCAACCACGGGTCGTACGGCGCGGTGCCGACACCGGTGCTCGAGGAGCAGCAGTCCTGGCGGATGCGGATGGAGAGCAACCCGGTGCGGTTCTTCAACCGCGAGCTCCCGCAGGCCCTGGACGGGGCCCGGGCGGAGGTGGCCGTCTTCCTCGGTGCCGCGCCCGCATCCGTCGCCTTCGTGCACAACGCGACGTCCGCGGCGAGCACCGTGCTCGCGTGCTTCCCGCTGGAGCCCGAGGAGGCGGTGCTCGTCACCGACCACGCCTACGGGGCGGTGCGGATCGCCGCGAACCGCTGGACCGGCGACGCCGGCGCCCGGCTGGACACCGTCCACGTCCCGCTGGAGGCCGACGGCCCGGCCACCGCGGACGCGGTGCTCGCCGCGGTGCACCCCGGCACCCGGCTCGTGATCCTCGACCAGGTCACCAGCCCGACCGCGCGGCGGATGCCGCTGGTCGGCCTGATCCCGGAGCTGCAGTCGCGCGGGGTGGCCGTCCTGGTCGACGGGGCCCACGCGCCGGGCATGCTCGCGGTGGACCTCGACCGGCTCGGCGCCGACTTCTGGATCGGCAACCTGCACAAGTGGGGCTTCGCACCGCGCGGGACAGCCGTCCTGCACGCCGGCGACCGGTGGCGGCACCTCCTGCGGCCGCTGGTGTCGTCGTGGCGCGAGGAGGAGGGCTTCCCCGGCGCGTTCAGCGACGTGGGCACCCACGACGTCACCGCCTGGCTGTCGGCGCCGCGGGCGCTGCGCGTCCTGGAGCACTTCGGCCTCGACCGGCTGCGCCGGCACAACGTCGAGCTCGCCGTCGCCGGCCAGCTCGAGGTCGCCGCCTCGCTCGACGTCGCGCCCGCGGACCTGCCTCGTGACCCGGGCGTCAGCATGCAGCTGGTGCCGCTGCCCGACGGGGTCGCGACCACCGTCGCCGCCGCGGCAGCCCTCCAGGACCGGATCGGCGAGCGGGCGGCGGTGGAGGTCGCGGTCACCACCTGGGCGGGTCGCGGCTTCGTCCGCCTCTCCGCCCAGGCCTACAACGCCCCCGCCGACTACCGCCGCCTCGCCGAGGACCTGCCCTCCCTGCTGTGAGCCGGTCCGCGACCAGCAGCGGCCCGCGCGCCCACAGGTCGCCCGCTTGGGCCCACAGGCCGTCCGGCCAGGCCTGATCCGTCCACACCGGCAGCAGGCGCACCGGCGCCGCGCCCACCAGGGCGAGCGGGTCGAGATACGTCTCGCCGAGCCGGAGGCCCCAGTGCAGGCAGGTGGCGGGCAGGCAGTGGCCGGGGGCCGCGCTCACGGCACCGAGCACGGCGCCGGCGCTCACCCGGTCACCGGCCGCGACGCGGGCGACGACCGGCTCGTAGGTCGTCCGGCGACCGTCCGGGTGGACCACGCTGACCACCGGGCGCCCGGCCACCGGACCGGCGAAGGCCACCACGCCCCCTCCTGCCGCAAGCACCGGCTGCCCCACTCCGGCCGCGAGGTCGGCGCCGCGGTGCCCGGCCGCGTACGGGCTCGGCGGAGCCTGGAAGCCGGCGACCACGCGCGGCTGCGGCTGGAGGGGCCACTCCCAGCCCCCGGACTGGGCGACCGCGTGCGGGGTGCCGCTCGCCATCCCGAAGGCCGACGCCACGCCCAGCGCCAGAGCCGGCAGCACCTGCCATGTCATGCCTGCCAGCGTGGTCCCTCGGCCGGCCGGCCAGCGCGGCTGCGCGGAGGATGTGGACGAGGCGGACCCCGCGCCGGTCCTGTGGAGCGGCGGGCCCGGGGATTCCTGGGGATTTCCGGCTCGGTGCGAGCCCGGCGTACACTCGCCCGAGCGACCCGCCCTGCGGGTCGACTTCGCACGCCCGCACACCGCCACCGGATCCGTCCACCGGCGGGGGCGCGCTCACGGTCCGCCCGACCGTCCCCCGGTGGGGACGTCACGGCGGCGAGCGTGCCCGCGAGCGTCAGGACGCGGTGGCCGACCGGTCGACCGCGACGGAACCGACAGTCGCCGGGCCGCTCGCCGATGCGGGCCGCCGGCGCGAGAAGGGCAAGACCGATGGCAAACGCTGCCACGAACCAGGTCGTCTCGATGAAGCAGCTGCTGGAGAGCGGCGTGCACTTCGGGCACCAGACCCGCCGTTGGAACCCGAAGATGAAGCGCTTCATCTTCACCGAGCGCAACGGCATCTACATCATCGACCTGCAGCAGTCGCTGTCCTACATCGACCGCGCGTACGAGTTCATCAAGGAGACCGTCGCCCACGGCGGCTCGGTGATGTTCGTCGGCACCAAGAAGCAGGCCCAGGAGGCGATCGCCGAGCAGGCGACCCGGGTCGGTATGCCCTACGTCAACCAGCGCTGGCTGGGTGGCATGCTCACCAACTTCCAGACCGTGCACGGCCGGCTGCAGCGCCTCAAGGAGCTCGAGCAGCTCGACTTCGACGACGTGCCCGGCTCGGGCATGACGAAGAAGGAGCTCCTCGTCCTCAAGCGCGAGAAGGACAAGCTCGAGAAGACCCTCGGTGGCATCCGTGACATGTCCCGGGTGCCGAGCGCGGTGTGGATCATCGACACCAAGAAGGAGCACATCGCTGTCGGCGAGGCCCGCAAGCTGCACATCCCGGTCGTCGCGATCCTCGACACCAACTGCGACCCCGACGAGGTCGACTACAAGATCCCGGGCAACGACGACGCCATCCGCTCGGTCACGCTGCTGACCCGCGTGATCGCGGACGCGGTGGCCGACGGCCTGATGGCCCGGGTGCGCACCTCGCAGGACGGTGACGAGAAGCCCGCCGACGGTCAGCTCGCCACCGACGAGCCGCTGGCGGCCTGGGAGCAGGAGCTGCTCCAGGGTCAGGCCGCCACGGGCACGCCCGCTCCGGCCGCCGGCGAGGCGCTCGAGGGGGCGGGCGCGGAGGCCCCGGCCACCGCCAGCGCAGCGACCGACACCGCGGCCCCGGCTGACGCCCCGGCAGAGACCGCGGCTGCGGCCTCAGCGGCCGAGACCCCGGCGGAGGCCCCAGCGGCCGAGCCCTCGGCACCTGCCGACGAGCAGGCCTGACACCCCTTCCGACCCAACCTGACACATCGAAGAGAGCGAGAGATGGCGAACATCACGGCCACTGAGGTCAAGAAGCTCCGGGACGCCACCGGCGCGGGCATGATGGCCGCGAAGAAGGCGCTCGTGGAGACCGACGGCGACTTCGACAAGGCCGTCGACGCCCTGAGGATCAAGGGCGAGACCAAGGTCAAGGAGCGGGGCGCGGAGCGCACGGCGAGCAACGGACTGGTCGCCGCGGCCGACGGGGCGATGATCCAGCTCAACTGCGAGACCGACTTCGTCGCCAAGAACGAGCAGTTCCAGCAGCTCGCCGCGGACATCGTCACCCACGCCGCCAAGACGGGCACCGGTGACGTCGAGACCCTGCTCGGCGAGACGCTGGCGGACGGCCGGACCGTTGCCGACAACATCGCGGCGGTCGCCGCCGTGATCGGCGAGAAGCTCGAGCTGACTGCCGTGGCGGTGCTCGGCGCGGAGGGGCGCCAGGTGGCCTCGTACATGCACAAGCGGGCCGCGGACCTGCCACCCCAGGTCGGCGTGCTCGTGGAGTTCGAGGGCGACGACCTCGGTGCCGCGCGCGGCGCGGCCATGCAGGTCGCGGCCATGCGCCCGCAGTACGTCACGCGGGACGAGGTGCCGGCCGACGTGGTCGAGAACGAGCGCCGCATCGCCGAGGCGACCGCCCGCGAGGAGGGCAAGCCGGAGCAGGCACTGCCCAAGATCGTCGAGGGCCGGGTGAACGGCTTCTTCAAGGACGTCGCTCTCCTGGAGCAGCCCTCGGTGCAGGACAGCAAGAAGACGGTCAAGGGCGTGCTCGACCAGGCCGGGGTGAGCGTCCTGCGCTTCACCCGCTTCGAGGTCGGCGGCAACTGACCGGCCGGGCAGGCTGGCAGCGCCGCCCGCGGCTGCTGGCAGACTGCCGGGAGACCAGACGCCACAACGAGGAGGCCGCGACGTGCAGGAACCTGGGCAGGCAGGTGCCTACCGGCGCGTCGTCCTCAAGCTCTCGGGTGAGGTCTTCGGCGGTGGGCAGGTCGGCGTCGACCCCGACGTCGTCGGGACGATGGCCCGTCAGATCGCGGACGTCGTGCGCAAGGGCGTGCAGGTCGCGATCGTCGTCGGCGGCGGCAACTTCTTCCGTGGCGCCGAGCTCTCCCAGCGCGGGATGGACCGGGCCCGGGCCGACTACATGGGCATGCTCGGCACGGTCATGAACTGCCTGGCACTGCAGGACTTCCTGGAGAAGCAGGGAGTCGAGACCCGGGTGCAGACCGCCATCACGATGGGCCAGGTCGCCGAGCCCTACATCCCCCGGCGGGCCATCCGGCACCTGGAGAAGGGCCGCGTCGTCATCTTCGGCGCCGGGGCCGGCATGCCCTACTTCTCGACCGACACCGTCGCGGCCCAGCGTGCGCTGGAGATCGGCGCCGAGGTCCTGCTGATGGGCAAGAAGGGCGTCGACGGCGTCTACGACTCCGACCCGAAGTCCAACCCGGCAGCCGTCCGCTTCGACCAGCTGTCCTACGACGAGTTCCTGTCCCGGGGGCTGAAGGTGGCCGACGGGACCGCCATCAGCCTGTGCCGTGACAACGGGCTCCCGATCGTGGTCTTCAACCTCACCGACGAGGGCAACATCGCGCGTGCGGTGCACGGTGAGAAGATCGGCACCTTCATCGGGCTGGACGCCTGATCCCGGCGCGCCGGACCGCCAGACCCATCACCGACTGACACGGAGACCGACGTGATCGACGAGACCCTCTTCGAGGCCGAGGAGAAGATGGAGAAGGCCGTCTCCGTCGCGCGGGAGGACTTCACCACGATCCGCACCGGCCGGGCCAACCCGGCGATGTTCTCCAAGATCATGGTGGACTACTACGGCGCTCCGACGCCGGTCAACCAGCTCGCGTCGTTCCACGTCATCGACGCGCGGATGCTCACGCTGACGCCGTTCGACAAGGGCGCGATGGAGGCCATCGAGCGGTCTATCCGCGACTCCGACCTCGGCGTCAACCCGACCAACGACGGTGCCCTCATCCGCATCGCGTTCCCGCAGCTGACCGAGGAGCGCCGCAAGGAGTTCATCAAGGTCGCGCACCGCAAGGCCGAGGACGCCAAGATCTCGATCCGCAACGTGCGTCGGCACGCCAAGGACGAGCTGGACGGGCTCGCGAAGAAGGGTGAGGCGGGGGAGGACGACGTCGCCCGGGCCGAGAAGGAGCTGGAGAAGGTCACCCAGCGCCACGTGGCCTCGGTCGACGAGCTGCTCAAGCACAAGGAGGCCGAGCTCCTCGAGGTCTGAGGCTGCTCGACGTCCGTGACCCGACGATGAACACCGACCAGTCCACCGACCCGCAGGACAGGGAGAACTCCTCCCCTCTCGAGCCGGTCCCGATGGAGCCGGTCGCGCCGCCCGAGCGACGCAGCCGGGCGGGTCGCAACCTGCCGGCCGCCGTGGGGGTGGGCCTGGCGCTCGGCGCTCTGATCCTCATCTCGCTGTACGTGTGGAAGCCGGCCTTCCTGGCCGTGGTCGTCGCCGCGGTGGTGCTCGCCCTGTGGGAGCTCGGCAACGCCCTGCACGCGGACCGGGTCCGGGTCCCGCTCGTCCCGGTCGTCGTAGGGGCTGTCGCGGTACTCGTCTCGGCGTACGCCGGGGGCAGCGAGCCGATGCTGGTCGCACTCACCCTGACGCTGCTGGCGACGATCCTCTGGCGCCTTCCGGAGAACCCCAAGGGCTACGTGCGGGACGTCACCGCCGGCGTCTTCGTCACGATGTACGTGTCGTTCCTCGCCGGCTTCGCGGCCCTCCTGCTGCGGGCCGACGACGGGGCGAACCGGGTCGTGATCTTCATCGTGCTCACCGTGCTCAGCGACGTCGGCGGGTACGCCGCCGGGGTGCTGTTCGGCCGCCACCCGATGGCGCCGAGCGTCAGCCCGAAGAAGTCCTGGGAGGGCGTCGCCGGCTCGGCGGTGTTCAGCGCAGCTGGCGGTGCCGTGCTGCTGACGACCCTCGTCGACGGGCAGGTGTGGGAAGGGATCGTGATCGGTCTCGCCGTCATGACGGCCGCGACGCTCGGCGACCTGGGCGAGTCGATGATCAAGCGGGACCTCGGCATCAAGGACATGGGCAGTCTGCTGCCCGGCCACGGCGGGATGATGGACCGGCTGGACTCGCTGCTGCTCGCGGCGCCGGTGACCTACCTGCTGCTGTCCTGGCTCGTCCCCGCCTGAGAGACTCACGACACCATGCCGGCCGCCGGACAGCTCACCTTCGCAGCACCGCGCCGTGCCAAGCCACCGCGCCACCTCGCCGACCTCAGCCCCGACGAGCGCAGGTCGGCCGTCGCCGATCTCGGGGAGCGGCCGTTCCGGGCCGGTCAGCTCTCCACCCACTACTTCGACCACCTGCTCGACGACCCGCAGCAGATGACCGACGTACCCGCTGCCTCGAGGTCCCGGCTCGGCGAGGCGCTGCTCCCACCGTTGCTGACCCCGGTTCGGCATCTCGACTGCGACGGCGGCCTGACCCGCAAGACGGTGTGGCGTCTCTTCGACGGCGCGACCGTGGAGAGCGTCCTGATGCGCTACCCCGGTCGGGTCACGATGTGCGTGTCGTCGCAGGCGGGCTGCGGGATGAACTGCCCGTTCTGCGCGACCGGGCAGGCCGGGCTGACCCGCAACATGTCTGCCGGCGAGATCGTCGACCAGGTTGTCGCAGGTGCCAGGTGGTTGCGCAGCGGCGAGCTGGCAGGGGGAACAGGACGCGTCTCCAACGTCGTCTTCATGGGCATGGGGGAGCCGCTCGCCAACTACCGGGCAGTCGTGGGGGCGGTCCGGCGCCTCACCGAGCCGGTGCCCGACGGGCTGGGGATCTCGCAGCGCAACGTGACCGTCTCGACCGTGGGACTCGTTCCCGCGATGGACCGGCTGACCGACGAGGGCTTCACCGTGACGCTCGCCGTGTCACTGCATGCCGCCGACGACGAGCTGCGCGACACGCTGGTCCCGGTGAACACCCGCTGGAAGGTGGCCGAGGTCCTGGACGCCGCGCGGCGCTACTTCGACCGGACCGGTCGCCGGGTGAGCATCGAGTACGCCCTCATCCGCGACATCAACGACCAGGCGTGGCGGGCCGACCTCCTCGGCACCGAGCTCAACCGACGGGGGCGGGGCTGGGTCCACGTGAACCCCATCCCGCTCAACCCCACGCCCGGCTCGAAGTGGACGGCGAGCGACCCCAGGGTGGAGCGGACGTTCGTCGAGCGGCTGCGGGCCCACGGCATCCCGACAACCGTTCGCGACACCCGTGGGCGCGAGATCGACGGTGCGTGCGGCCAGCTGGCTGCGGTGTCCCCGTGAAGCACCAGCGCTACCCGCGCGTCAGCCGGCTGCGCAAGGGCTACCACCGCCGTCAGGTCGACACCTTCGTCAACAACGTCGAGATCTCGTTCAGCGGCATGTCGCCGATGCCCACGGCCGCGGACGTCCGGCAGGCCGGGTTCGAGATGGTGCACGGCGGCTACCTGCCCGCCGCCGTCGACGCGGCACTGGATGCGCTGGAGGAGCGGGTCCTCGTCGTGCAGGGCCTCTCGGCCGGCCGCCGCGGCAAGGCCGACCCCGCCGGCGAGGCGGCAGTGCTCAAGGGCGAGCTCGGCGCGCCGTACATGCAGCGCTTCCCACGCGCCGGTGGCTTCCGTCGCGGCTACGACATCGACGGCGTCGACGACTTCGTCGACCGCCTGGTGACGGCGCTGGACAACGAGACGCACCTCGACGTGGAGGAGGTCAGGGCGGTTGCCTTCCGGCCGCAACGGGGCGGTTACCGGGAGGACGCCGTCGACGACGTCCTCGACCGCGTCGTCGAGCACCTGCTCGTCCTGCGCAGCAGGGCAGTCTCCGACGACGCGCACCGCCCACCGGCCGGGACCGCGACGCCCTAGCGTCCGTCACCCTCCGCGGGACAAGATGCTGGCATGGGTGACTATGCCTCCGCGTTCGCGGCGAGCCTCTCCGACCCCGACGGCTTCTGGGCCGAGGCGGCCCGGCAGGTCTCCTGGCGTACGCCGCCGACGACCGTCCTCGACGACAGCGCCGCCCCGTTCTACCGCTGGTTCCCCGACGGCAGCCTGAACACCTGCGAGAACGCCCTCGACAGGCATGTCGCGTCCGGCGACGCGGACCGTCTCGCGCTCGTCTACGACAGCCCCGTGACCGGCACCAAACGCACCTACACCTACGCCCAGCTCCTCGACGAGACGGCCACCTTCGCCGGGGCTCTCGCCTCGTTGGGCGTCGGCAAGGGGGACCGGGTCGTCATCTACATGCCGATGGTCCCCGAGGCCGTCGTGGCGATGCTGGCCTGCGCACGCCTCGGTGCGGTCCACTCGGTGGTCTTCGGCGGCTTCGCCGCACAGGAGCTGGCCGTGCGGCTCGACGACGCGGCGCCGAAGGTAGTCGTGACCGCGTCGTGCGGGATCGAGGTGTCCCGGGTCGTCGAGTACAAGCCCTTGCTGGACCGCGCTCTGGAGCTCGCCACCCACCGGCCCGACCACGTCGTGCTGCTGCAGCGGCCCCAGGCCGAGGCGGCGCTGACGGCACCTCGCGACATCGACTGGCGGGAGCTGGTGGCGACCGCGCAGCCCGCCGAGTGCGTGCCCGTCGCGGGTTCCGACCCCCTGTACGTCCTGTACACCTCCGGCACGACGGCCCGGCCGAAAGGCGTCGTGCGCGACAACGGGGGTCACGCGGTGGCGCTGATCTGGAGCATGCTCAACGTCTACGGGATCGGTCCGGGGGACGTGTGGTGGACCGCCTCCGACGTCGGCTGGGTGGTCGGCCACTCCTACATCGTGTACGCGCCGCTGCTCGTGGGCGCGACGACGGTCCTCTATGAGGGCAAGCCGGTGGGCACGCCGGACGCCGGTGCGTTCTGGCGGGTCGTCGAGGAGTACGGCGTGCAGGCGCTGTTCACCGCACCCACGGCGATCCGGGCGGTCAAGAAGGAGGACCCGGACGGGATCCTGCGTGCCGGCCGCGACCTGTCGTCGCTGTCGACCCTGTTCCTCGCCGGCGAGCGGCTCGACCCCGACACGTGGCAATGGGCGACGGACGGCCTCGGGATCCCGGTGGTCGACCACTGGTGGCAGACGGAGACCGGCTGGCCCATCGCGGCCAACCTGCGCGGCCTGGAGCCGATGCCCATCAAGCCGGGCTCGCCGACGGTCCCGGTGCCGGGCTGGGACGTGCGGGTCCTCGACCCTGCGGGGAACGAGGTCGGGCCGGGTACGGAAGGCGCGATCTGCATCCGGCTGCCGCTGCCTCCGGGTGCGCTGCAGACGCTGTGGAACGACGACGAGCGGTTCCTGGCGTCGTACCTGTCGGCCTTTCCCGGCTACTACCTCACCGGCGACGGCGGGTACGTCGACGAGGACGGCTACCTCTACGTCATGGGCCGCACCGACGACGTCATCAACGTCGCGGGGCACCGCCTGTCGACCGGGTCGATGGAGGCCGTGGTCGCCGGTCACCCGGCGGTCGCCGAGTGCTGCGTCATCGGCGTCCAGGACGACCTGAAGGGGCAGGTGCCGCGCGGGCTGGTCGTGCTCAAGGCCGGTGCCGACGTCGACCCGGACGACGTGCGGGCCGAGCTGGTGGCCCGAGTGCGGGACGAGATCGGCGCGGTCGCGTCCTTCAAGCAGGTGGACGTCGTGGCGGCATTGCCGAAGACCAGGTCCGGGAAGATCCTGCGCCGCTCGATGCGCGCCATAGCGGACGGCAGGGACGAGCCGGTGCCCTCGACCATCGAGGACCCGTCGGTGCTGGACACCCTGCGCCCCGTGCTGCAGACCTGACGGTCGGCTACGACAGCGCGATCAGGGCGCCGAGTGCGAACCCGAGCGAAGCGAGCCAGATCAGGGTGGGGAGCGATC
>DASVED010000144.1:0-5255 GCA_036380775.1 Actinomycetes bacterium | reverse complement strand
ACTCGACCGTCTCGACGGTCCGGAGCGAGCGAGCGGTCTTCTCGCTCAACACCGGGATCATGGCCGTCGCGGAGGGCAACTTCGGTCGCCTGGGCGAAGGACAGCAGCAGCGCTACACCACGGGCAACGCGCGCATCCAGCTCGACCCCGACGTGTGGGAGATGCCGGGCGCCATGCCCGAGATCGCGCCGAGCCCGGACTTCCCCGCCAACATTGGGCGGCCGCTCTACGACCGGTCGATGGTGCTGCAGGCGTGGGGTACCTACGGGACGCTCTGGCCGGTCGTGCACCACCAGCTGGGCGTGAGCCCGGACCTGGGCCGCGGCGAGATCGCGGTCGTGCCGCAGGTGCCCGACGGGCAGCAGACCGTCTCCGGCGACAACATCCGGCTGGGCCAGGGCGCCGTGGACGTCTCGGCCACCCGGACCGCGTCGCAGCTGACGACGCTTGTCGACCGCCACCTGAGCACGCACCTGACGATCGGTCACGTCTTGCCGGCGGGCAGCGACGTGACCGCCGTGACGCTCGACGGAGACCCGGTCCCGGTCGAGGACTACGAGATCCGGGACACCGCGCGCGGTCGCGACCTCGTCGTCGATGCGGGCACGGGCACCGGCTCGAGCACTCTGGTGGTCACCATCGGCTGAGTGGTACATCACAGGTGAATGGGTCCCGGAGAAGGGAGCAGCCATGGCCAGAATCGGGCAGCCATTCACCTGTGGGATCTGGACCGTGCGGGACGGCGGCGAGGACGAGTTCGTGGCCCGATGGACGGCGCTCGTGAGCTCCGCCGAGGCCGCGCGTGGTTCGGAGTCCTTCCTGCTGATCCAGGACCGCGCGGATCCTCACCGGTTCATCTCGTTCGGTGCGTGGGAGGACTGGGCGGCAGCAGACACCTGGCGCGCGAGTGAGGCGTTCGCGGGAGCGATGCGTGCCTGCAGGGAGCTCTGCGAGGACTTCCGGCCGAATGACTCCACACTCCGGGTCGCGGTGGGGGCCTAACGACCGCCGACGTCGCGCCGGTCAAACGTCTAGGAGAGCCTTGTGCCGACGCCGGCCGGTCGGTGCGTGCCTGCCGGATCGGCGACGCTGACAGTGCACCGCTGCGCGTTCTGGCTCGACGGATCCGGCCAGGGCGCACCGGCTCCGGGGCACGTCAGTGGCGCGGCAGGCTGGCGACGCCGGGGTCGAGGAACCGCTTGCCGGTCACGCGCTCCGACACGCCTTCGCGGTCGAGGTACGGCGTGACGCCACCGAGATGGAACGGCCACCCGGCGCCGAGCAGCATCGAGAGGTCGATGTCCCGGACGTCCTGCACGACGCCCTCGTCGAGCATCAGCCGGATCTCCTGCGCCAAGGCGTCGAGCGCCCTGGTGCGGACCTCCTCCTCCGACAACGGGGCGCTGCCCTGCTCGAACATCTCGGCGACCTCGGGGTCGACCGTGGGGGTGGAGCCCTCCCACACGTAGACGCCGGACTTGCCGGCGGCGACGAGCCGGCCAAGGTTCTCCGACACGTAGAACCGGTCGGGGAAGGCCTCGTGCATCGTCTCGGCCACGTGCAGCGCGACAGCAGGGCCGACCAGCTGGAGCAGCACGAACGGTGACATCGGCAGCCCGAGCGGCTCGAGGGCCTTGTCGGCGACCTCGAAGGGGGTGCCTTCGTCGACCGCCTTGGTGACCTCGCCGAGGAAGCGGGTGAGCACCCGGTTGACCACGAAGGCCGGCCGGTCGGCGACCAGCACGCAGGACTTCTTCAGCGTCTTGCCCACCGCGAACGCGGTGGCCAGCGAGGCGTCGTCGGTGAGCTCCGCGCGGGCGATCTCCAGCAGCGGGAGCACCGCGACCGGGTTGAAGAAGTGGAACCCCACCACCCGTTCCGGGTGCTGGAGGCCCGAGGCCATCTCGCCGACCGACAGCGAGGACGTGTTGGTCGCCAGCACGCACTCCGGCGAGACCACCGCCTCGAGCTCCCCGAAGACCTGCTGCTTGACCTTCATCTCCTCGAAGACGGCCTCGATGACGAAGTCGGCGTCGGCGAACGCCTCCTTCCCGGTCGAACCGGTGACGAGCGCCTTGAGCCGGTTGGCCTTGTCCTGGTTGACCCGGCCCTTGGCGAGCAGCTTGTCGACCTCGGCGTGGACATAATCGACGCCGCGCGCAATTCGTTCACTGTCGAGGTCGGTCAGGACGACCGGCACCTCGAGCCGCTGGGCGAACAGCATCGCCAGCTGGGAAGCCATCAGGCCGGCACCGACGACTCCGACCTTGGTGACGTCGCGGGCGAGGGACTTGTCCGGCACGCCCGCGGGCTTCTTGGCGCGGCGCTGCACGAGGTCGAACGCATAGAGACCGGCGCGCAGCTCCTCGCCGAAGGCGAGCGTGGTCAACGCCTTCCGCTCGGCCGCGGTGCCGTCGTCATAGGACGCCGTGCGGGCCAGCTCCAACAGGTCGAGCGCCAGGTACGGCGCGGGTGCCGCGCCGTGCACCTTCATGTCCGCGATGGCCCGACCACGGGCGAGGGCAGCGTCCCAGCCGTCGCCCCGGTCGACCTCGGGGCGGTCGACCACGATCTCGCCGCGGACGACCGCGGCCGCCCAGGCAAGCGACTGCTCGAGGAAGTCGGCCGGCTCGAACATTGCGTCCGCGATGCCCAGCTGGAATGCCTGCGGGCCCTTGAGCATGCGGTTCTGGTTCATCGCGTTCTCGAGGATCACCGTCACAGCCTTGTCCGGCCCGATCAGGTTCGGCAGCAGCTGGCTGCCGCCCCAACCGGGCACCAGCCCGAGGAACACCTCCGGAAGTGCCAGAGCGGGCACGCCGGACGAGATGGTCCGGTAGTCGCAGTGCAGGGCGATCTCGAGCCCGCCACCCATTGCGGCGCCGTTGACGAAGGCGAAGGTCGGGATGCTCGCGCCGCGCAGCTTGCCGAACACCTGGTGCCCGAGGCCGAAGTAGGCGCGGGCCTGCTCCACGGTGCCACCGGACTGCATGACCTTGAGGTCGGCGCCGACGGCGAAGATGAAGGGCTTTCCCGTCACGGCGAGCAGCACGACGTCGTCACGACCGAGCACCTCGTCGATCGAGGCCTCGATGTTGGCCAGGCCCTGCGGACCGAACGTCGTCGGCTTGGTGTGGTCGTGGCCGTTGTCCATCGTGAGGATCGCGGCGGTGCCACCACCCCGTGGCAGGTCGACGAAGCGCACCGGCGCGCGGGTCACGACCTCGTCGGGGAACTCGATCACGTCGCTCACCGCGCGCTCCCGTCGTCGCCGCTGCTGCTTTCGGTCGCGCTCCGCCTACGCTCGTCCCTCGCTCCGTCGTCGCCGCTCCAATGCGGGTTCTCCCAGATCACCGCGGCACCCATGCCGATGCCCACGCACATCGCGGTCAGGCCGTACTGAACCTCGGGATGGTCCTCGAACTGCCGGGCCAGCTGGGTCATCAGCCGGACCCCGGAGGACGCGAGCGGGTGGCCGACGGCGATGGCGCCGCCGTACTCGTTGACCCGCGGGTCGTCGTCGTCGATGCCGAAGTGATCGAGGAACGCGAGCACCTGCACCGCGAACGCCTCGTTGAGCTCGAAGAGACCGATGTCGTCGATCGTCAGACCGGCCTTGGCCAGCGCCTTCTCGGTGGCGGGCACCGGGCCGACGCCCATGACTTCCGGCTCCACGCCGACAAAGGCGTAGGTCACCAGCCGCATCCGCACCGGGAGGCCGAGCTCCTCGGCGACGTCCTCGGCGGCGAGCAGGCAGGCGGTGGCGCCGTCGTTCAGACCGGCAGCGTTGCCGGCGGTGACGCGACCGTGCGGGCGGAACGGCGTCTTGAGAACGGCGAGGTCCTCCAGGGTCGTGCCGGGCCGGGGCGGCTCGTCGCGCGTCGCGAGACCCCAGCCGCTCTCCACCGACCTGGTGGCGACCGGCACGAGGTCCGGCTCGACCTTCCCGTTGGCCACGGCCTTGTCGTACTTGTCCTGGCTGTGGACCGAGAAGGCGTCGGCGCGCTCCTTGGTCAGGTGGGGGAACCGGTCGTGCAGGTTCTCGGCGGTGGCGCCCATCACCAGCGCCGACGGGTCGACCAGCTTCTCGGCGATGATGCGCGGGTTCGGGTCGACGCCGTCCCCCATCGGGTGGTGGCCCATGTGCTCCACACCCCCGGCGACCACGACGTCGTACGCGCCGAAGGCGATGCCGCTGGCGCTGGTGGTGACGGCCGTCATCGCGCCCGCGCACATGCGGTCGATCGCGTAGCCGGGGACCGTCTTCGGCAACCCCGCGAGCAGTGCTGCGGTGCGCCCGATGGTCAGCCCCTGATCGCCGATCTGGGTGGTTGCCGCGATCGCCACGTCGTCGATCCGCTCCGGCGGCAGCTCGGGACGGCGGCGAACCAGCTCCCGGATACACCGGATCACCAGGTCGTCGGCCCGGGTCTCGGCGTACATGCCCTTGTCGCCCGCCTTGCCGAACGGCGTGCGGACTCCCTCCACGAACACGACGTCACGGACCTGCCTGGATGGTCTGGGCACGAGGGCTCCTCGGGGCGGGGCTGTCAGGGTGCGCGGGTGGCTGACCAGGTGAATGCTACTCGCGGGTAACAACGACCGCCAACCGGCCCGGTCACGCGGTGAGTAACCTGTCCGGCGCTCGAGGCACCTGTCCGTTTCGTGAGGAACTGTCATGAGGAAGTTCCAGGCCGCAATGACCACACCTGCCTGCACGTCCGCAGACGTCGTCGCCGCCGCCGGTGGTGACGAAGAAGCCTTCGCCAGGCTCTTCCGCGAGTGCCAGCCCCTGGTCCAGCGCTACCTGCGCACGCTGGCCCGCGAGGCGCACGAGGACCTGGCCGCCGACACCTGGCTGCAGGTGGTGCGCGGGATCAGCACCTTCCGCGGCGACGTCCCAGCGTTCCGATCGTGGCTGTTCACCATCGCCCATCATCGCTACGTCGACCACGTCCGCTGTACGTTGCGCCGGCCACCCGTGCTCGACGAGACGCTTGTGCCGGACCTGCCGGCCGACCGGCAGGTGGAGGACCAGGTCGAGGAGGTCGTCTCGACGGAGGCCGCTCTGGACCTGATCGGACGGCTGCCGCCGGACCAGGCCGAGGTGCTGGTCCTGCGGGTGGTCGCCGACCTCGACGTCGCCGCCACGGCGGCCGTGGTCGGCAAGTCGCGCGGCGCGGTCCGGGTCCTGACCCATCGCGGTCTCAAGCGGCTGGCCAGCATCCTCGACTCCGCCGACCGGCAGCCGCCGG
>DASVED010000143.1:0-7781 GCA_036380775.1 Actinomycetes bacterium | reverse complement strand
AGAGCCGTTCGACCCGCTCTCGCGGCGTTGGTCCCTTCCGACCTGAATCCCGCGCCTGGACGCGGTAGGCCCAAACCCATCGAAGGTCGGCACCGGGCAGGCTGACTGCCGTCATGCTCCGGCACCGCTCCGCCCGCCCATCCGCTGAGGCTCGCGGCCGGAGCCCTCGCCGGGCGCCGGCAGGTTGCGTCACGGCCAGCTCTCGTGCCTGCGCGGGGCGACGTTCGTCCCCGGCGTGCTGACGAGTACCGGCGGCTAGGTGATTCGACCCTGTCGACGGTCCGCTGTTCTTCGCGGCAGCTCACGACTTCGTCCTCGAGCTCGCCGGAATCGCCATGTGCGCGTCGTGGTGGGACGACCCCACGGGCCGAGGCGGCCGGACGCCAGCGGAGCCGTCTTGCGATGGTCGCCGTCATTGATGGTTGGTGAAGACCGACCTTCAGTTGACTCTGCTGCTCCTCTGTGCGACGTCGGCGTCCTGGGCCTGCCGTGGCTGCACACTCGCGGGGTCCGCGCTGTTCGAATTCGTCAAGAACGACGCCGCTTGGCCCGCCGACCACCTCAGTCGCGGGCTTGCGGCGCAGCGTCCCGACGACCGGTTGGACAACGTGTGCGCCTGACGACCAATCGCGTCATTCGGTCCTCGGCTAGCGCAGCGTCGCGGTGCAACGCCAGGTCGAGCTGGGCGAGCTCACGGCGGGAAGTGACCCCGGCCCTAGTGAGAAGTTCCGCAGGTGGAAGCCACGGTGCGGGGTGCCACCCAGCACCGCGCGGCGATTCCTGTTCAACATGCCCTGCGTTGACCAGCTCGGCGACCCGGGTCGCTCGGGTCACCAGCGGCTACCGGGTGGTGATCACCGACCAACCGCTGCCGATCAGGAGATCTCGAGGCTCGCCGTCAGCGGACACCGGCGAGCGCGCGGTGGCACGACCAGGAGCCAGTTCTCCGGGCCTCCGCCCAGCACGGAGACGCGCCGGCCGGCACACGCGACGACCACGCTCCGCCCGGTTTGCGAGCATGTGTCCGCCAGCGTCGGTCCGTGACAGCAACCGATCACCTCGCGAGTCCGGTCGTCGATGATGTCGACGCGCGACTCGATCATCGTCGACTCCTCCTGTCCTCGCGTCGTGCTCACATGCAGCCTGTCTGGCCAGCCGTTGCCGAGGTAGGGCCGAAGGTCCTGGTCTGCAGCCGATGTCCGATTCACGAGGCGAAGATCGCCGCCTTGCTCGCATCGCCTCCCTCCCGCCGTGCGACAGGGACCTTTGGCGCCACATTGCCACCGGTAATGCGCTGATGGTTCAGGCGCAGCGACCGTCGTTCCGCATCCGTGACCGACGGGATCGTCACAGACCTCCACAGTCCCGCGCCTGATCAAGGCGCCGCCGTTAGAGCGGCAGGGCCCCGGCGAGTACGTGATGCGGTGCTTGACGGATGCCAGCAGGTCGCGCCCTGACCGCTGGAGCTGGCGGGCGAACAGGTTGGCCTGCTCGGTGTTCAGGTAGACCTGCTTGCCGGTCGGACACGGACCAGGGGGTGACCGAGGGCAGATGCCGTTCGACCCGGGTTTTCGGGACTAACGTCCCGAGCGTGTCGGGTCCCAGCGATCTACGACCCCGACGCGGTAAGAAAGAGGCATCGACGCCGCCCGGAGGAGACCGAGATGACCGAGGCAGACACCTCCAACGACGTCCGGGTCGGGCAGATGCGCAACCTGGCGTTGGCCACGCTGGCCTTCGCCATCACGTTCTGGGCGTGGAACCTCATCGCCCCGCTCGGTGTCCGGTACGCCGAGCAGTTCGGGCTCAGCTCGAGCCAGAAGGCACTCCTGGTCGCCACCCCGGTGCTGGTCGGGTCGCTCGGCAGGATCGTGACCGGCGCGCTGACCGACCGGTTCGGCGGTCGCCTGATGTTCACCCTGCTCTGCTTCGCATCCGTCCCGCCGGTGCTGATGGTCGTGTTCGCGGGTAACCAGGGGTCTTTCCCCCTGCTGCTCGTCTCCGCCTTCTTACTTGGTGTCGCGGGCACGACGTTCGCAGTCGGGATCCCTTTCGTCAGTGCCTGGTTCGACCCGGCGCGGCGTGGCTTCGCCACCGGCATCTTTGGGGCCGGAATGGGCGGAACGGCGCTGTCGGCGTTCTTCACCCCGCGTTTCGTCAACTGGTTCGGGTATACGCAGACGTACCTGCTCGTCGCGGCCGCGGTGGCGGTCGTCGGTGTCGTGGCCTGGACCCTGATGGACGACTCCCCGCGGTGGAGCCCACACCGCGAGCCCGTCGTTCCGAAGCTGATGGATGCGCTCCGGCTCCCCGTCACCTGGGCGATGTCGTTCCTGTACGCCGTAACATTCGGCGGATTCGTGGCGTTCGCGACCTACCTTCCGACGTACCTCAAGGACGTCTACGACTTCGACCTCACCCAGGCCGGGACGCGGACCGCCGGCTTCGCCTTGGCAGCGGTCGTCGCCCGACCGATCGGTGGGGTGCTCTCGGACAAGGTGCACCCGCGCCCGGTGGTCATCACCTCGCTCGCGGGCGCCGCCGTCATGGCCATGGCGATAGCGACCCAACCCTCCCCCGAACTGGCCGCCGGCCTCTCGTTCGTAGTCATGGCGTTCCTGCTCGGGATCGGCATGGGTGGCGTCTTCGCCTGGCTCGCCCTGCGGGCGCCCGCAGACCGGGTCGGCTCCGTCGCCGGCATCGTCGGTGCGGCCGGCGGCCTGGGCGGGTTCTTCCCGCCGCTCGTGATGGGCGCCACCTACAACGAGGCCGACGGCAGCTACACGACTGGCCTGGTGCTGTTGTGCGCCACGGCCGCGGTCGCCCTGGCGTTCGTCCTGGTGCGCCTCCCGCGCGAGAAGGTGCCCGCGTAGTGCCCGCGTCTTCGCGGCCGACGACGGTCTACGACTCGCGGGTGCCCGGCCGGGGACCTGCCCGCTACCTGCTCCGGCTGGGGTCGGCTCCCCAGCGGCCACGAACTGCGAAAGAGAGGACGTCCCGCTCATGAGCAAGCGCAGCGGAGTCACCGGACGCGAAGGGCGAGCTGCCGCACTCGACGACCCGCTGACCGAGGCCCTTGTCCGCACCCGCCGGTTCTTCACCAGGGCCGAGGTGTCAACGGACCTGCGCACGCTGCACCGGACAGGTGGTCGTGGGGCGGACGACTTCTACCGGGACCGGTGGAGCCACGACAAGGTCGTGCGCTCCACGCACGGCGTGAACTGCACCGGCTCCTGCTCATGGAAGGTCTACGTCAAGGACGGCATCATCACCTGGGAGTCGCAGCAGACCGATTACCCCTCGGTCGGGCCCGACAGCCCCGAGTACGAACCGCGCGGCTGCCCGCGTGGTGCGGCGTTCTCCTGGTACACGTACTCGCCGACCCGGGTCCGATTCCCCTACGTTCGCGGCGTCCTGCTGGAGATGTACCGCGAGGCGAAGGCGCGCACCGGCGATCCGGTTCTCGCCTGGGCCGACATCGTCACCGACCCCGAGCGGTCGCGCCGGTACAAGCGCGCCCGCGGCAAGGGCGGCCTCGTACGCGCCACGTGGGAGGAGGCCAGCGAGATCGTCGCGGCAGCCCATGTCTTCACCATCAAGCGGTTCGGCCCGGACCGCATCGCAGGCTTCTCGCCGATCCCCGCCATGTCGATGGTGTCGCACGCCTCCGGCGCACGGTTTGTGTCGCTCATCGGCGGCTCGATGCTCTCGTTCTACGACTGGTACGCCGACCTCCCGGTCGCCTCCCCGCAGGTCTTTGGCGACCAGACGGACGTGCCCGAGTCCGGCGACTGGTGGGACGCCGGCTACCTGATCATGTGGGGCTCCAACCTGCCGGTGACCCGGACCCCGGACGCGCACTGGATGGCCGAGGCGCGGTACCGCGGGCAGAAGGTCGTCGCGGTGTCGCCGGACTACGCCGACAACGTGAAGTTCGCCGACGAGTGGCTCGCGGCGCAGCCCGGGACGGACGGGGCCCTGGCGATGGCGATGGGACACGTCACGCTCAAGGAGTTCTTCGTCGACCGGCAGGTGCCCTACTTCACCCAGTACGTGAAGAAGTACACCGATCTGCCGTTCCTGGTTCGCCTCGAGGAGCGCGACGGCAGCTACGTCGCCGGGAAGTTCCTCACCGCCGCCGACCTGGCCGGCGAGCAGGACGCCGAACACGCCGAGTTCAAGACGGTGCTGCTGGACTCGGCGACAGGGGCGCCGGTCGTGCCGGCCGGCTCACTCGGCTTCCGCTTCGGCACCGATGGGGCAGGCAAGTGGAACCTCGACCTCGCCGACGTCGACCCGCTGCTGTCCGCGGCCGGCGGCCCAGAGGAACCCGTCGAGGTGCGGCTGCCGCGCTTCGACGCGCCCGACGGGTCGGCGGCGGCGCTGCGTCGCGGCGTCCCGGTGCGCCGGGTCGGCGGCCACCTGGTGACGACCGTCTTCGACTTGATGCTGGCGCAGTACGGCGTGGCGCGCGACGGCCTGCCCGGTACCTGGCCCACGGGCTACGACGACGCGTCCGAGCCGTACACGCCCGCGTGGCAGGAGACCATCACCGGCGTCCCTGCGCACAAGGCCGAACGCATCGGCCGGGAGTTCGCGGCCAACGCCGAGGAGTCCCGCGGCCGATCCATGATCCTCATGGGTGCCGGCACCAACCACTGGTTCCACTCGGACACCATCTACCGAGCCTTCCTCGCCCTCACCACCCTGACCGGGTGCCAGGGCGTCAACGGCGGCGGCTGGGCGCACTACGTCGGCCAGGAGAAGTGCCGACCGGTGACCGGGTGGGCCCAGCTCGCCTTCGGCCTGGACTGGTCGCGTCCGCCGCGACAGATGATCCAGACGGCGTACTGGTACCTGCACTCGGACCAGTTCCGCTACGACCACTTCGGCGCCGACACCCTCTCGGCCGTGACCGGACATGGGCAGCTCGCCGGGAAGACGACCGCAGACATCATCGCCCAGTCGGCGCGGATGGGCTGGATGCCGTCGTACCCGACATTCGACCGGAACTCACTCACGCTCGCCGACGACGCGCAGGCGTCCGGCGAGACGGTCGGCGACTACGTCGTCGAGCAGCTGAAGTCCGGCGACCTGCGGTTCGCCTGCGAAGACCCGGATGCGGAGGACAACTACCCGCGGGTCCTCACCGTCTGGCGGGCCAACCTGCTCGGGTCCTCCGCCAAGGGAAACGAGTACTTCCTCAAACACCTGCTCGGGGCCGACAGCTCGCTGCGGGCGACCGAGGCGCCGCCGGAGGCCCGACCCAAGGATGTCGTCTGGCGCGACGAGGTGCCGGAGGGGAAGCTCGACCTGCTGCTCTCCCTGGACTTCCGGATGACGAGCACCACGATCTTCTCCGACGTCGTGCTGCCAGCCGCGACCTGGTACGAGAAGCACGACCTGAACACCACCGACATGCACCCGTTCATCCACTCGTTCAACCCGGCGATCGCACCGCCGTGGCAGACCCGCACCGACTGGGACGCATTCCAGACGATCGCTGCGGAGTTCAGCCGGCTCGCAGAGACGCACCTCGGCGTCCGTCGCGACGTCGTCGCCGTCCCGCTGCTGCACGACACGGCCGACGAGATGGCGAACCCGCACGGTGTGGTCGCCGACTGGAAGACCGGCGACTGCGAGCCGGTGCCCGGGAGGACGATGCCGAAGCTGGTCGTCGTCGAGCGCGACTACCCGGCAGTGGCAGCGAAGATGTCGGCGCTCGGCCCACTCATGGAGCAGCTGGGCGCGACCACCAAGGGCGTCACGTACACGCTCGACCGGGAGGTCGAGTACCTCCGGCGCAAGAACGGCGCGGTGCGCGGCGGGCCCGCCGACGGCCGGCCGTCTCTGGCCCGTGACGTCGACGCGTGCGAAATGATCCTGTCGCTGTCCGGCACCACGAACGGCCACCTGGCCACCCAGGGCTTCCGCACTCTGGAGATGCGCACCGGGCAACCGATGGCAGACATGGCGGCTGAGCACGAGGGCAAGCAGATCACCTTCGCCGACACCCAAGCCCGTCCGGTGCCCGTCATCACCTCGCCCGAGTGGTCCGGCTCGGAGACCGGCGGTCGTCGGTACTCGCCGTTCACCATCAATGTCGAGCGGCTCAAGCCGTGGCACACGCTCACCGGGCGTCAGCACTTCTACCTCGACCACGACTGGATGACCGAGCTCGGCGAGGGCCTGCCGGTGTTCCGGCCGCCGCTGAACATGACCGCGCTGTTCGGCGAACCGCGAGTCGGCGAGACCGGCGAGCTCGGGCTCACCGTGCGTTACCTGACGCCGCACAACAAGTGGTCGATTCACTCGGAGTACCAGGACAACCTCTTCATGCTCAGCCTGTCCCGGGGCGGACAGGTGATCTGGATGAGCAAGCAGGACGCAGTCAAGATCGGCGCCCACGACAACGACTGGATCGAGGCGGTCAACCGCAACGGTGTCGTGGTCGCGCGCGCCATCGTGTCGCACCGGATGCCGGAGGGCACCGTGTACATGCACCACGCACAGGACCGGCTGATCGATGTTCCGGTCGCCGAGACGTCGAAGAAGCGGGGCGGCATCCACAACTCGCTGACCCGGCTGCTCATCAAGCCGACCCACCTCGTGGGCGGCTACGCCCAGCTGTCCTTCGCGTTCAACTACCTCGGTCCGACGGGCAACCAGCGCGACGAAGTGACCGTCATCCGCCGCCGCTCGCAGGAGGTGCAGTACTGATGAGGGTCATGGCCCAGATGGCGATGGTGATGAACCTCGACAAGTGCATCGGCTGCCACACCTGCTCGGTGACCTGCAAGCAGGCCTGGACCAACCGCAGCGGCGTCGAGTACGTGTGGTTCAACAACGTCGAGACGCGCCCCGGCCAGGGCTATCCGCGCCGCTACGAGGACCAGGAGAGGTGGCGTGGCGGCTGGACCGTCAACAAGCGCGGCCGCCTGGCGCTGAAGGGCGGCGGCCGGCTGCGGAAGCTGCTCACCATCTTCTCCAACCCCACGCTGCCTGGCCTCGACGACTACTACGAGCCGTGGACCTACGACTACGACACCCTGACGAACGCCCCGCTCCAGGAGCACACGCCGGTCGCCCGTCCGAAGTCCCTCATCTCCGGCAAGGACATGAAGATCAAGTGGTCGGCGAACTGGGACGACGACCTCGGCGGCTCACCCGACCACGGTGACAAGGACGTCATGTTGAAGAACATCGCCGACAAGGTGAGGTTCGAGTTCGAGCAGACCTTCATGTTCTACCTGCCGCGCATCTGCGAGCACTGCCTCAACCCGTCGTGCGCCGCCTCGTGCCCGTCCGGTGCGATCTATAAACGGTCCGAGGACGGCATCGTCCTGGACGACCAAGACCGCTGCCGCGGCTGGCGACAGTGCGTGAGCGGCTGCCCGTACAAGAAGATCTACTTCAACCACCGCACCGGCAAGGCCGAGAAGAGCACCTTCTGTTTCCCGCGCATCGAGGTCGGCATCCCCACCGTCTGCTCGGAAACCTGCGTCGGCCGGCTGCGCTACATCGGCCTGGTCCTCTACGACGCGGACCGGGTGCTCGAGGCCGCGTCAACGCCGGACGACCACGACCTGTACGAGGCGCAGCGGTCGGTGTTCCTCGACCCGAACGACCGCGAGGTGCTGCGGGCCGCCGAGCAGGCCGGCATCCCACGTGACTGGGTGTCGGCGGCGCAGCGCTCCCCGATCCACGCGCTGATCAACACCTACAAGGTCGCCCTGCCGCTGCACCCGGAGTACCGCACGATGCCGATGGTCTGGTACATC
>DASVED010000142.1:0-5927 GCA_036380775.1 Actinomycetes bacterium | reverse complement strand
GCGTGCTCGAGGAGATGCGCATCAGCGGCCTCGGCGTCATCGACGACGCCGTGCTCGAGCTCTCGCCCGGGCTGACGGTCGTCTCGGGCGAGACCGGTGCCGGCAAGACGATGGTGGTGACCGGGCTGGGTCTGCTGTTCGGCGGCCGGGCCGACCCCGGCGCGGTCCGGGCCGGCGCTCGAAGCGCCGCCGTGGAGGGCCGGCTGCGGGTCGACCCGACGGGTCTGGTGGCTGCGCGGGCCGAGGACGCCGGCGGCGAGCTGGACGACGGGGTGCTGGTGCTGGCCCGGACGGTGTCCGCGGAGGGCCGGTCCCGGGCCTACCTGGGCGGACGGGGCGTGCCGGCCGGCACCCTGGCCGAGCTCGCCGACTCGTGCGTCGCGGTCCACGGGCAGTCCGACCAGTCCCGGCTGCTGCAGCCGGCGCACCAGCGGGCCGCCCTCGACAGCTTTGCCGGCGCCGCCGTCACGGTGCCGTTCGCGGCGTACTCCCGGGCGTTCGACGAGCTGAGGGCAGTCGGCGAGGAGCTCGCCGAGCTCACGACGAGGGCGCGGGAGCGGGCCCAGGAGGCCGACGTGCTGCGCTTCGGCCTGGCCGAGATCGAGGCGGTGGCCCCCGAGCCGGGCGAGGCCGCCGCGCTCGCGGTCGAGGAGGCCCGGCTGGGCCACTCCGACGCGCTGCGCACCGCGGCCGACACCGCCCGCGCCGCGCTGGTGGGTGAGGAGGCCGTCCTCGATGCACCCGATGCGACCGGCCTGGTCGGGGCCGCGCGGGCGTCCCTGGACGCGGCCGGGGTCGAGGACCCCGAGCTGACCGCGCTGGCCGGCCGGCTGCGCGAGCTGGGCTTCCTGCTCACCGACGTCGGCGGTGACCTGGCGTCCTACTCCGCGGCGGTGGAGACCGACCCGGTGCGGCTGGCCACCGTGCAGGAGCGACGGGCGGCCGTGACGCGGCTGGTCCGCAAGTACGCGGACGAGGTGCCCGGCCCGGACGGCCGGGTGGCCGACCCGGGCGACGAGACCGCCAGGGTGCTGGCCTGGGCCGAGCGGGCTGCCGTGCGGCTGGCCGGGCTGGACGGGGACGACGACCGGATCGGCGAGCTGCGCGCCCGTCGGGAGGAGCTGTTGGCCGAGCTGGCCGCCCGCGCGGGCGAGCTCTCGGCGGCCCGCACCGACGCCGCCCGCAGGTTCTCGGCGGAGGTCACCGGCGAGCTGGCCGCGCTGGCGATGGTCAACGCCGCCGTGGAGGTGGCCGTGTCCCAGACCGACGCCGGCGACGGAGGGGACGGGCTGCAGGTCGGCGGTCGTCGGCTGGCGTACGGCCGGACCGGGGTCGACGACGTCGAGGTGCTGCTGCGCCCGCACGCCGGGGCTCCCAGCCGGTCCCTGCAGCGGGGCGCCTCGGGCGGCGAGCTGTCCCGCGTCATGCTGGCGGTCGAGGTGGTGCTGGCGGGGGCCGACCCCGTCCCGACGCTGGTCTTCGACGAGGTCGATGCGGGAGTGGGTGGCAAGGCCGCGGTCGAGGTGGGGCGGCGGCTGGCCACCCTCGCCCGCTCCGCGCAGGTGATCGTCGTCACCCACCTGCCCCAGGTGGCCGCCTTCGCCGACGCGCACCTCGTGGTGCGCAAGACCGACGACGGCGTGGTGACCCGCAGCGGCGTCGTCGCGCTGGACGACCCGGGCCGGCTGCAGGAGCTGTCCCGGATGCTGGCCGGGATCGAGGAGTCGAAGGCGGCCAACGCCCATGCCCGCGAGCTGCTGGACGCCGCGGCGAAGGACAAGCACGCCCTGATCGGCTGAGCGCCACCACGCCGCGCGACGGGACGGGCAAATCCCAGGAGTCACACCAGTCACATGGCAGCATCGCGACCATGCGACTCGCCACGCTCCGCCGCGCCCGCACCGAGCCTCCGCTGCCGGGTGTCCACGGGGTGGCTCGGGTGGACACGGAGGTCGCCCGGCTGGCCGAGCGCGCCCGGCCGGGCGACATCGCCGTGCTCGACCGGCTCGACATCGACGCCGGGAGCGCCCGGCTGCTGGTGGCCGCCGGCGTCGGCGCGGTCGTGAACGCGGCCGCCAGCACCAGCGGTCGCTACCCGAACCTCGGGCCCCGCGTCCTGATGGACGCCAGCGTGCCGGTGCTGGACCGGGTCGGGCCCGAGGTGATGCGGCTGCTCGGCGACGGCGACCGGCTCCGGCTCGACGGCGACACGCTCTACCGCGGGAACGTCCCGGTGGCGTCCGGCGAGCGGCTCAGCGACGAGTCGGTGCACCAGCAGATGGAGCGGGCGAGGAGCGGCCTCACCCACCAGTTGAAGGCCTTCGCCGCCAACACCGTCGAGCACCTGCGGACCGAGCACGACCTGCTCCTCGACGGCGAGGGCGTGCCCCAGGTCGACACCGTGATCGCCGGCCGTCCTGTGGTCGTGGTGTCCGCGGGGCACGGCTGGCGGGAGGACCTGGACCGGCTGCGGGCCTGGATCCGGCACAACGACCCGGTTCTCGTCGGAGTCGACCAGGGGGCCGACGCCCTGCTGTCGGTGGGTCTGCGCCCCGACCTCGTGGTCGGCGACCCGACCCTGGTGGTCGAGGACGCGCTGACCTGCGGGGCGGAGGTCGTCGTGCGCGGGAACCGGGGCGGTGACCCGGCGGCCGCCGCCGGCCACGCCCTGGCCGACCAGCACGGCTCCCGGGCCGTCGTCTTCACGGTGACCGGCAGCAGCCTGGACGCCGCTCTCCTCCTCGTTCACGCGCACGAGGCGGCGCTGATCGTCGGGGTCGGGACGCAGGTGGAGCTGGCCGATTTCGTGGACAGGGGCCGCGCCGACATGGCCGGCACCTTCCTGACCCGGCTGACGGTGGGCACCCGCCTGGTGGACGCCTCGACGGTTGCATCCATCTACCGCCGGCCCACCCCGGCCTGGCCGCTCTGGCTGCTGGCGGTGGCCCTCGTCGCCGGCGTCGTCGCGACCGCGGTGCTCGCTGGCGATGCCACGACCGTAGGGGAGTGGCGCCAGGACCTGGTGGACTGGATGGACGGGGTGTCGAGCCTGGTCGGCCTGCCGGGCGACACTGGCGACTCCGCGGGCGGAGGCGCGTGACCGGGATGCGTCACCACCTTCTCTCGCTGCTGGTCGCCGGGCTTGCGTTGCTGCTCGGGCTCGGCCTGGGTGCCGGGCCGGTGGCCGAGGACACCGCCGACGGCCAGGCCCGCGAGACCAGGCGGCTGCAGGACCGGATCGCGGCTCTCGAGGGCGCGCTCGGGTCGCTGCGGGAGGGCCGGGATCGCGACGCGAAAGCGCTGGCTGCCATGGCTGCCCCGTTGACCGCGGAGAGCCTGTCGGACCGCTCGGTGCTGGTCGTGGCCAGCCCGGGCGCGCGCGATGCCGACGTACGCCGGGTGCGGACCGCCCTGGAGGGCGCCGGCGCGACCGTGACCGGCGTCCTGGCGCTGCGCGGCACCTACGTCGACCCAGCCCGGGCCGAGTCCCCGCTGGAGGACCTCAGCCTGCGCCTGGTGCCACCCGGCGTGGAGTTCCCGGACGGGTCGCTGCCGATCGAGCGGGTCGGGACGGTCCTGGCCCGTTCCACGGTGCAGGAGCCGGACGAGGACGAGCCGGTATCGGAGGAGGTCGACCAGGACGCCGCTGAGGTGATCGCCGGCCTGGACGAGCTGGACGCGCTGCGCCTCGACGGAGACCCCGGCGTGCGCGCCGAGCTCGCCGTCCTGGTGGCCGGCCCCCGCGACGCGGCCGAGGCGGAGACGGCGCTGACCGGGCTGCTGGTGGCGCTCGACCGCGGCAGCAGCGGGGCCGTGCTCACCGCCCCGGGCGACGCGCGGAGCGGTCCGTTGCGCTGGGTCCGCGACGGCGCGGGCCGCGAGCTGGACGAGGTGTCGACGGTCGACTCGCTGGCGAGCCCGGTGGGGACGACCGGGCTGGTGCTCGCCCTCGCCGAGCAGGTGACCGGCGGGTCCGGTGACTACGGCCTGGGACTCGCGGCCGGTCGCGTCCTGCCCGGGACCGGCGCCGACGGCTGATAGGCTCGAAGCCCGTGGACGGGTGGAGTCCTCTCCATCGCGTATGTAGCACTCGATCCCACGGGAGCCCCCATTGGCCGCAGCGGCGACCACCAAGCACATCTTCGTGACCGGGGGCGTCGCCTCCTCGATCGGCAAGGGCCTGACCGCCTCCGGGCTCGGTCACCTGCTGCGGTCCCGTGGCCTGCGCGTGACGATGCAGAAGCTCGACCCCTACCTCAACGTCGACCCCGGGACGATGAACCCGTTCCAGCACGGTGAGGTCTTCGTCACGGACGACGGGGCGGAGACCGACCTCGACGTCGGCCACTACGAGCGCTTCCTCGACCGCGACCTGCACGGCTCGGCCAACGTCACGACCGGCCAGGTCTACTCGGCGGTGATCGCCAAGGAGCGCCGTGGCGAGTACCTCGGCGACACCGTCCAGGTGATCCCGCACATCACCAACGAGATCAAGTCCCGGATCCGCGCCATGGCCGCAGATCCGTCCGGCCTTCCTGTTGATGTGGTGATCACCGAGATCGGCGGCACGGTCGGTGACATCGAGTCGCTGCCGTTCCTCGAGGCGGTCCGCCAGGTGCGCCACGACGTCGGGCGCGACAACGTGTTCTTCCTGCACATCTCGCTGGTGCCCTACATCGGGCCCTCGGGGGAGCTGAAGACCAAGCCGACCCAGCACTCGGTGGCCGCCCTGCGCTCCATCGGCATCCAGCCCGACGCGATCGTCTGCCGCTCCGACCGGGACATCCCGCCGAACGTCAAGCGCAAGATCTCCCTGATGTGCGACGTCGACGAGGAGGCCGTGGTGGCGGCCAAGGACGCCCCGTCGATCTACGACATCCCCAAGGTGCTGCACTCCGAGGGTCTCGACGCCTACGTCGTACGTCGGCTGAACCTGCCGTTCCGCGACGTCGAGTGGACCGAGTGGGACGACCTGCTGCGCCGGGTGCACCGCCCTCGCCACCAGGTCACCGTCGCCCTGGTCGGCAAGTACGTCGACCTGCCCGACGCGTACCTGTCGGTGTCCGAGGCGCTGCGCGCCGGCGGGTTCGCCAACGACTGCAAGGTGTCGATCCGGTGGGTCACCTCGGACGACTGCCAGACCCCGGACGGCGCCGCCCGTGAGCTGGACGGGGTCGACGCGGTCTGCATCCCGGGCGGGTTCGGCGTGCGTGGCATCGAGGGCAAGCTCGGCGCCGTACGCCATGCTCGCGAGAACGGGATCCCGACGCTCGGGCTGTGCCTCGGCCTGCAGTGCATGGTCATCGAGTACGCCCGCAACGTGGCCGGCCTGGACGCCGCCGGGTCGACCGAGTTCGACGAGGCGACCCCCCACCCGGTGATCTCGACGATGGCCGACCAGCACGATGTGGTCGCCGGTGAGCGGGACATGGGCGGGACCATGCGACTCGGGCTCTACCCGGCGCAGCTCGCCGAGGGCTCCCTCGCCGCCGACGCCTACGGCTCGACCTTCGTCGAGGAGCGCCACCGGCACCGCTACGAGGTGAACAACACCTACCGCGACCAGCTCGCGCAGGCCGGACTGGTGTTCTCCGGCACCTCGCCCGACGGCCGCCTGGTCGAGTACGTCGAGCTGCCCCGCGATGTGCACCCCTACTTCGTGGCCACCCAGGCGCACCCCGAGTTCCGGTCTCGGCCGGCCAGGGCCCACCCGCTCTTCGCCGGGCTGGTGGCGGCCGCGTTGACCCGTCAGACCGGTGAGCCGGGCACGCCGGTCGACCTGACGGCGGTGCCGGCGAGCACCGCCTGATGCGGGAGACCTGGGCCGGCCCCGTCACCGACGAGGCCGCCGACCTGGCTGTCGTGTCCTCCGAGCGGGTGTTCGAGGGCATGGTGTGGGACGTCCGCCGCGACGAGGTCGAGCTGGG
>DASVED010000141.1:0-4810 GCA_036380775.1 Actinomycetes bacterium | reverse complement strand
CGCCGAGGGTGTCGGCGCCGAAGCGCTCGATCTCGCCGGGCAGGTCGAGCGGGGCGAGCTTGTCGCGCTGGCCGAGGATCTCGGGCGTGAGCAGGTTCTTGGGGATGAGCCACATCACCTCGAACTCGATGCCGTCCGGGTCCTTGCCGTAGAGCGCCTTGGTGGTGGCGTGGTCGGTGGCGCCGGCCAGCGCGCCGCGCTCGGTGAGCTTCTGCTCGACCTCGGCGAGGTCGGCGAGGGTCTCGACCTCCCAGGCGAGGTGGTAGAGCCCGACCGTCGAGCGTCCGGCACCCGACGGGCCGGCCTCGGCACCGATCTCGAACAGCCCCAGGTCGTGGTCGTTGGTCGAGGCCGGCGCGCGCAGGAAAGCTGCTCCGCGCAGGCTCGCCATTCCGTCGATGGGCGCGAAGCCGAGGACCTCGCGGTAGAACTCGACGCTGCGCTCGACGTCACGGACGAAGAGGACGGCGTGGTTGAGACGGCGGACGGGCATGGTGGACTCCTAGTGGTTGAACTCTCAACAAGTTACTCTAGCGGAAGGATGTTGAGACTTCAAGTATTCCGCTAGGCTGGATCGGTGTCCATCCCCGGTCCAGATGCCACGCCGCGCTGGCTGACCGACGACCAGCAGCGGGCCTGGCGTGCGCTGCTCGCGTTCGTGACCCGCCTCGACGACCATCTGGACCGGCAGCTGCAGCGCGACGCAGGCATGCCGCACGCCTACTACCAGGTGCTGGCAATGCTCTCCGAGGCCCCGGACCGGACGTTGCGGATGAGCCAGCTGGCCGACGCGACGACCTCGTCGCCGAGCCGGCTCTCCCACGCGGTGGCGCGCCTCGAGGAGAAGGGCTGGGTACGCCGGGACCGCCACCCGACCGACCGCCGCGGCGCGCTCGCGGTGCTCACGGACGCCGGGTTCGACGCCCTGGTGGCTGCTGCACCCGGGCACGTCGCCGCCGTCCGCGAGGTCCTCTTCGACCGCCTCGACGACGAGCAGGTCCGCTCTCTGCGCGACGTCTTCGAGGCCCTCGAGCCGGACCGGTAGCCGATCCCGGACAGATAGCCTTCCGCGTATGGCCCTCGAGTTCACCCCGCCCGGCTCCACGCCGCCAGAGGACGGCGACGAGCGTCCGGCCGAGATCCACAAGGGACCGGTCACGCTGCGGCGCCAGCAGATCGAGTCGAGCACCACCGACCAGCGGCTCCTCGACACCCGCGGCCCGACGGACTGGGTCCACACCGACCCGTGGCGCGTGCTGCGGATCCAGTCGGAGTTCGTCGAGGGCTTCGGTGCCCTCGCCGAGCTCGGTCGCGCCGTGAGCGTGTTCGGGTCGGCGCGGGTCCTGAGCGACAGCCCGGAGTACGCGCTCGGCGAGGTCGTCGGCCGGATGCTCGCCGAGGCCGGCTACGCGGTCATCACCGGCGGCGGGCCCGGCGCGATGGAGGCCGCGAACAAGGGCGCCTGTGAGGCGGGCGGGGTCTCGGTCGGGCTCGGCATCGAGCTGCCCTTCGAGCAGGGCATGAACGAATGGGTCGACATCGGCGTCGACTTCCGGTACTTCTTCGCGCGCAAGACGATGTTCGTGAAGTACGCGCAGGGGTTCATCGTCCTGCCCGGCGGGTTCGGGACGTTCGACGAGCTGTTCGAGGCCCTGTGCCTCGTGCAGACCCGCAAGGTGACGTCCTTCCCGGTGGTCCTCCTCGGCCACGCCTACTGGGACGGCCTGGTCGCCTGGCTCCGCTCGACCGTCCTCGCGGAGGGCAAGATCGCGCCGCGCGACCTCGACCTGTTCACCGTCACCGACGACCCCGCCGAGGCCGTGCGGATCGTCCACAACGCCGAGGCCGAGTGGCAGATCGCCGCGGAGCGGGATGCGGCTGAGTCGACCGCCGCCGACCTGGCGCGCGCCGAGGCCTCGGGCGACCCGGCTCACCGCCGGTTCCTCGACTAGTGGCGGCCGTCTGCGTCTTCTGCTCGTCCAGCAACCGCATCGACGCCCGCTACGTCGAGCTGGCGACCGAGGTGGGCGCCGAGCTGGCCCGTCGCGGCCACAGCCTGGTGAGCGGGGGCGGCAGCGTGTCCTGCATGGGGGCGGTCGCACGGGCCGCGCGAGCCGGCGGGGCACGGACCGTCGGCGTCGTGCCGCACGTCCTCGTCGACCTCGAAGTGGCCGACCACGACGCCGACGAGCTCGTCGTGACCCCCGACATGCGCACCCGCAAGGGCGAGATGGACGGCCGCTGTGACGCGTTCCTCGCGCTGCCCGGCGGGCTCGGCACCCTGGAGGAGCTGCTCGAGATCTGGGTGTCGAGGACCTTGGCCATGCACGGCAAGCCGGTGGTGGTGCTCGACCCGGACGGCGTGTTCGACCCCCTGCGCGCCCAAGTGGACCTGCTCGTCGACCGTGGCTTCGTACGGCCCGCTGCTCGCGACGCCGTGCGCTGGGTCCGCGACGTCCCGACGGCCTTCGACGCCCTGGAGCGCGGCCCGGACACGCCAGCGCGCACCGCCGCCCCCGACGAGCTGCTCGAAGCCGAGCCCTAGCCAACGGCTGCTCAGGCGAGTGCCCGCCGGGCGACCGAGGGCGGGCGGCTGCCGCGGATGCTCGCGACCGTGTCCAGCGCCCGCCGCGTCGCCTGCACCTGGTGGGCCCGGAACACCCGACCTCCGTGCCAGGCGCAGATCGCGGTCGCGGCCAGGCTCGCCTCGAGTCGCCCGTCCTTGTCGGCGTCGAGCACCTCACCCAGGAACTTCTTGTTCGACACCGCCACCAGGACCGGCCAGCCGGTGGCGACGAGCTCGTCGAGCCGCCGGGTCATCTCCAGCGAGTGGTAGGTGTTCTTGCCGAAGTCGTGCGCCGCGTCGACCAGGATCCCGTCCCGGCGTACGCCAGCCGCGACGGCACGCTCGGCGAGAGCGACCACCGTCGTGACCACATCGGTGACCACGTCGTCGTACGCAATCCGGTGGGGGTCGGTGCGCGGTGGCAGCCCCCCCGCGTGGCTGCAGACCAGCCCCACGCCGTGCTCAGCGGCGACTCCGGCGAGTGCCGGGTCGGCCCCTTGCCAGGCGTCGTTGAGCAGGTCGGCGCCGGCGGCACAGGCCGCCCGCGCCACGTCGGCCCGCCAGGTGTCGACGCTGATCACCAGCGCGGGGTGACGGCGGCGGACGGCGGCGACGAAGCCGGCCGTACGGCGGATCTCCTCTGCTTCGTCGACCACGGGGCCCGGCCCGGCCTTGACCCCGCCGACGTCGACCATGGCGGCTCCTTCGTCCACCGCGGCGTCGACGGCAGCCATCGCGGCGTCGTCGTCGAGGTAGGCGCCCTGGTCGAAGAACGAGTCGGGTGTCCGGTTGACGATCGCCATGACGACCATCTCGTCAGGGGCGAACTCCCGTGCGCCCAGCCGCAACGTCATAGCGGACAGCGTGGCACGATCTCTGGCGTGTCGATCGTCCTGCTCCTGGTCCTGCTCGCCGTGATCGCGGTCATCGGCGTGGTCGCCGCCGGCCGCGGCGGCTCGTTGCCTGACGCCGAGCCGGACCGTTCGCCGCGGGGCGCCCTGCCCAGTGGCGACATCGACCGGGCCGCCGTCGACGGTCTGCGCTTCACCCTCGCGTTCCGCGGCTACCGGATGGACGAAGTTGACGACGTCCTCGACCGGCTCATCGCCGAGGTCGAGGAGCGCGACCGACGGATCGCCGAGCTGGAGGGCCGATGGCCGAGCTCGTCGTGACCCAGGTGGTGGAGGCGCCGGCCGACCAGGTCTGGGAGATCCTGACCGACTGGGACGTGCACGACCGGTGGATGATCCTCACCCGGGCCGAGGGCGGGCATGCCGAGGGTGAGTCCATCCGCGCCTTCACCGGAGTCGGGCGTCTCGGCTTCGTCGACACGATGACGATCACCGTCTGGGAACCGCCGCGGCGGGCCGTCGTGCGCCACACCGGCCGGGTCGTGCGCGGGTCCGGCGCGTTCGAGGTACAGCCCCTGGGGGACCACCGGTCGCGCATCGTCTGGTCGGAGTGGGTGCAGCTGCCGTTCGGCATCGTGGGCCGCCTCGGCTGGCCCCTGGCCAGACTGGTCGTCCGGACCGGTGTGCGGTTGTCGCTGGGCCGGCTCGCCCGCTACGTCGAGAGCGGCCGGGCCGCCCGGTGACCGACGCGGTGCGCGGGCCGGACGGCCGGCCCCGCTGCCCGTGGGGGGCGGGGTCCTCGCCCGACTACACGACCTATCACGACCTGGAGTGGGGCCGGCCGGTCCGCGGGGACGCCGCGCTGTTCGAGCGGATCTCGTTGGAGGCGTTCCAGTCCGGGCTGTCCTGGCTCACGATCCTGCGCAAGCGCGATGCCTTCCGGGCAGCCTTCGCGGGCTTCGACCCCGCTGCCGTCGCGGCGTTCGACATCGACGACGAGTCCCGCCTGCTGGCCGACGCCGGCATCGTGCGCAACCGCGCCAAGGTCGCGGCGACGATCGCCAACGCGCGTGCGGTGCTCGCCCTCGACGAGCCGCTCACCGAGCTTGTCTGGTCGTTCGCCCCGGCGCCGGACCGGCCGGCTCCGGTCACGACCGCCGACGTCCCAGCGGTCACGCCGGAGTCCACCGCCATGGCCAAGGCGTTGAAGCGCAAGGGATTCCGCTTCGTCGGCCCGACGACTGCGTACGCACTCATGCAGGCGACGGGCATGGTGAACGACCACCTGGCCGGCTGTGCCTTCCGGGACGTCAGCGGTACGTGACGCGCGCTCAGCCCGCGGCGATCAGCGGCGTGGCCCGCAGCCCCAGAGGGCGCTCGGCGAACGCCTGGT
>DASVED010000140.1:0-2808 GCA_036380775.1 Actinomycetes bacterium | reverse complement strand
CCCGGCGACGTGGCGGCGCACGACGCGCTCGAGGTCCACGGCCTGCCGGCGGACTGCGAGCCGCCCGGAGTCGATCCGCGCGATGTCGAGCAGCTCGGTGATCAGGCGGGTGACCCGGTCCGCGTCGGCGTTGACCGTCTCAAGCATCAGCCGTTTCTGGTCGTCGTTGAAGCGCTCCCACTTGGCGAGCAGGGTGGCGGTGAAGCCTTTGACCGACGTCAGGGGCGATCGCAGTTCGTGGGCGACGGTCGACACCAGCTCGGCGCGGCTGAGCTCCTCGCGAGCCCGGTGCCGGGTGTCTCGCAGTGAGACGACGACGCGCCGGACCGGGCCACGCGGCTCGTCTCGGACGTACTTCGAGGTGACCAGGACCTCCTGGCCGCCCGGGAGCAGCAGGTTCCGCTCCGGGTGTCCGGTCACGCTGGCCAGCCCGAGGTAGGGGTTGGCGCACGGCCACCAGGCACGGCCGTCCAAGCCCTCGAGCGGGAGGGCGGCCTCGAGGTCCTTGCCGACAGCGACCTGGACGTCCACGCCGGTGATCCGCGACGCGGCAGTGTTGAACTCCACGACGAGTCCTCGCTCGTCTGCCACGACCAAGCCGTCGGGCAGGTCGTCGTAGACGCCGCGGTCCCCGCCATTCCGCCTGGTCACAAGGCCGAGCCTACCGATTTGCACCGCCGAGTCGACCATTTGCGACCTGGGGCGAGGACGGGTCGGGCCGTCTCGTCCCGAACCGTCGCGCCGAGTCCGGTCGTCGCTGCGGAGAGCGACCGGCCGGGCGGCGACCACTTCGATGAACCGAACGACATGTCGGCGCGTCCTCGTGGTGTCGGTGTCGCAGGTCGCACACGTCCGCGTGCGTCCGGACGGAGCACCGCGGAGGGGATCGGTGAAACATGGACAGGACGTCGACGCTGACAAGGCGCCTCGTCTGTGCATCCGCACTCGTGGTTGTGGCCGCCACCGTCGGCGCCGGGCCGGCCGCGGCAGCGGCTCCGGCGAACGATGCCCGGACCGCGCCGCAGCAGCTGGGAGTGCTGCCGACAACGGTCCGGGGCACAACGGTCGAGGCGACGTTAGAGCTGGACGAGCCGCTCTCGTCCTGCGGGCAGCCACTGAAGGGCTCGGTCTGGTACGCGTTCACCGCGGCGACGTCGCGATCGGTCCTGCTCGCCCTCGACGCCGCCGGCGACATGGACGCCGCCGTCGACGTGTTCCGCCGACAGCGGTCCCAGCTGACGCCGGTCGACTGCCGGCTCACGAACGCGGGCGGTGAGGCGACGCTCGACGTGGACGTCACCGAGGGAGCGAACTACCTGGTCCGGGTGGCGCCCCTGTCCAACTCGGTGGCGGACGCCTTCTCGCTGCTCGTCGTGGAGCCCGACCGGCCGGCACAGCCGCCCGGCCCGCGGCTCCCGGACAGCGGCGTCAGCCGCTCGGTGGACCGCCTGGCGAACCCCGACGACGCGTGGTCGACCAGGCTCGAGCGCGGCCGGACGTACCGGATGAACTTCGTGACCAAGGGCGACGGTTGCGCCCGGGTTAGCGTCTACCACCCAGGCGTCAACAGCTTTGGCGGCGGCGCGATGCTCTCCCGGTCCTGTGACGCGCACGCGGTCTTCGCGGTGCCGCGCTCCGGGCGCTACAGCTTCCACGTGGAAGCGCCTCGGGCGTCGCGTCAGAAGCTCACCTACCGGTTGCGCGTCGGCCTCGCGCGTGCTGATGACACGTCGCCCGGCATCCCACTGGCCAACGACAGCGCCGTGCGTGGATCGCTGACCGGGAGCGAGCTGGATGCGCTGGACCTCTACCGGTTCAGCGTCGTGCGTCGCAGCGACCTCCGTCTGCGGCTGCGTGCGAAGTCCGGCATCGACCTCAAGCTGCTCACAGCCGGGGGCCGGGGCCTGGGCTCCGGACAGAGCATCGACCGCAGGCTGCCACGCGGCCGGTACTTCGTGGCCGTACGCGCCCTCGACGGGGCCAACGGCTCGTACGTGCTGCGGCGCATCGCGCGGACCATCACCAGCTCGCGGACGCTCGTGGACGGCCAACGAGAGCGCAGCGTATCGAGGGGCTCGAGCGTCACCCTGAGCGTCGTGGTGCAGCCGGCGGTGGCCGGGCGGGCGACCATCGTCGTGCAGCGGTTCGACCCGATCGACGGCTGGCTGTTCCACGCGAGCTTTCACCCGAGCGTTGCCGGCGGCCGCGCCGCAGTGAGCTTCCGCCCACCGTCCGTCGGCCGGTGGCGGGTCACGGGACGCTTCGACGGCACGCGGGTGGCGAGCCCGAGCGACGGCGGCACCGCGACTCTCGTGGTGACCGAGCCGCTCACGGGGTGACCCGTGGCCCGGCGGGTCTGACCGGACGGGTCAGGCCCGCTGGGCCCGGGCCGAGGCGTAGAGGCACACGGCGGCCGCGGCCGCCAGGTTCAGGCTTTCCGCGCGACCATGGATCGGGACCTTGACGACCTCGTCGGCCAGCGCCCGGGTGACCTCCGGGAGACCCCAGGCCTCGTTGCCGAAGACCCAGGCCGTGGGACCCGAGAGCAGCCCCGCATCGGTCGCCGCGTCCAGGTCGAGGTCGGCATGGCCGTCGGCCGCCAGCACCCTCAGCCCGGCCGCGCGCAGTGCCGGCAAGTCCTCCGCGACGGCACGCCCGACCGACACCGGGAGGTGGAAGATGCTGCCGGCCGAGGCCCGCACGCACTTGCCGTTGTACGGGTCCACGCTGTCGCCGGTCAGGAGCACGGCCTGCGCGCCGGCGGCATCGGCCGTGCGCAGGACGGTGCCCACGTTGCCGGGGTCGCGC
>DASVED010000139.1:0-10342 GCA_036380775.1 Actinomycetes bacterium | reverse complement strand
CCGAGGCGCCGGGGACGTCGATCCGCACCCGGCGGAGCGCCTCCTCGCCCTTGGCGCCGTCGCGCGCGGTGAGCACCACCTCCCCGCCGTGCCGAGCGAGCTCGGTGGCCGTCGCGAGGCCCAGGCCGGAGTTCGCGCCGGTCACCACGGCCCGTCGGCCGGTGAGGTCCGGGATGGCGCGGGCGGTCCAGCCAGGCAGCAGGGTCAAGGTCACCGACGCCCCCTACCCGGCGGCCGCCCACCTACGCGTCCGTAAGTTACCCTTCGGTAGTTCCTGCTCGGTGGTGGCTTCGGTGAGGAGGAGAGCGATGGGCGGGTCGACCGTACGGACGGCGACGTTGCACGGGCACGACCTGTGGTTCCTCGACAGCGGCGAGGGCCCGGCCGTCCTGTTCATCCACGGGCTGCTCGGCTCGCACCGGAACTGGGCGCATCTGGTGGACACGCTCGACCAGGATCACCGCGTGCTGGCGCCGGACCTGTTCGGGCACGGCGCCTCGGCGAAACCGATGGGTGACTACTCGCTGGGCGCGCATGCGGCCACGCTCCGCGACCTGCTCGACCGCCTCGGCATCGACCGGGTGACCCTCGTCGGACACTCTCTCGGTGGCGGGATCGCCCTGCAGTTCTGCTACCTGTTCCCCGAGCGCCTCGAGCGCCTGGTGCTCGTCTCCAGCGGAGGGCTCGGCCGGGCGGTCAGCCCGTTGCTCCGCTCGGCCACGCTCCCGGGTGCGGAGTGGGTCCTGCCACTGGTCGCCTCCGGCTGGGTGCGCGGTCGCGCCCAGGCCCTGGGACGGATGGTCGCGAAGGTGGGCTGGCGGGCGAGCTCGGAGCTGACCGAGGCGTGGAACGGCTTCGCGTCCCTGAGCGACGCCGACAGCCGCCGGGCCTTTCTCGCCACGACCCGTTCCGTCATCGACCCCGGCGGCCAGACCGTGACCGCGCACGATCACCTGCCGATGTCCGTGGAGATACCGACCCTGATCGTCTGGGGAACCCGGGACCGGATGATCCCCGTCTGGCACGCGACGACCGCGCACCAGGCGATCGTCGGCAGCCGGGTCGAGCTGTTCGAGGGCGCGGGGCACTTCCCGCACCTGGACGACCCGGAACGGTTCGCCAAGGTGCTAGCGGACTTCATCGCGGGCTGACGGCATCCCGCCCGGCTTCGACGCCGCGACCGGTCGCACCGGGGAGTAGGCCGAGCCGAGAGCCGGGCGGGGGTCCGGGTCGCCATGGTTGGGCCAGAACGCCATCGCTCGCTCGGCCTGCGCCGTGATGGTCAGCGACGGGTTGGCGCCGAGGTTGGCCGAGAGCGCCGTGCCGTCGACGACGTGCAGGCCGGGGTGCCCGAAGACCCGGTGCCATCCGTCGATGACGCCGTGCGACGGGTCGGTCCCGATCGGGGCGCCGCCGATGAAGTGAGCGGTCAGCGGGGCGTCGACGAGGTCCAGGTAGCTGCCACCGGCGGTTCCGCCGATCACGGTTGCCAGCCGGCGGACCGCCTCGTTGCCGGCCGGGATCCAGGTCGGGTTGGGCGCGCCGTGACCCTGCCGGGTGGTCATCCGCCAGCGGCCGAGGCGAGACCGCTCCCCGGAGACCACCAGCGAGTTGTCCACCGACTGCATCACCAGGGCGATGACCGTGCGCTGCGACCAGTGCCGCACCCACAGCGACCGCGCGGCCCGGACCGGATGGCGCAGCTGCTCGCCGAGCCAGCGCTGCCACCGCGGTCGCGGCCCGCCGCCGTCGGTCAGGACGGTGCCGATCAGGCCGAGCAGGTTGGAGCCGGCTCCGTAGCGCACCGCCTCGACGTGGGTGTCCTGCTCCGGCCGGAACGAGGACGTGATCGCCACTCCCCGGCTGAAGTCCGCGCCGCGGCGCCGCGTCGTCGCGCCGAGCAGTGACTCGGAGTTGGTCCGGGTGAGCTCGCCCAGCCGGGGCGAGATGTTCGGCAGGTGGCCGTCGTCGCGCATTCGGTGCAGCAGTCGCTGGGTGCCGTACGCCCCGGCGGCGAGCACGACCTGGTCGGCCGTCAGGGTGCGCCGAGTCCGGTACGGGAGCCACGACCCGGTCCGCTGGGTGTCGACGGCCCAGCCGCCCGCCGCCAGCTGTCGCAGGGCGATGACCGTCGTCAGAGGACGCACGCCGGCGCCCGCTCGCTCGGCCAGCCACAGGTAGTTCTTGGGCAGCGTGTTCTTCGCGCCGTACCGGCAGCCGGTCATGCACGCGCCGCACTGCAGGCAGCCGGTGCGCGACGGACCGGCGCCACCGAAGAACGGGTCCTCGCTGACGACACCCGGCCCGTCGCCGAAGAAGACACCGACGGGGGTCAGGGCGAAGGTGTGCTCGACACCCATCTGTCCGGCCACCTCGCGCATCGCCTCGTCGCTGGCGGTGACCGTCTGGTTCTGCACCACGCCGAGCATCTGCGACGCCAGCTCGAAGTACGGCGCGAGCTCCCGGCGCCAGTCGGCGATGTCCCGCCACTGCGAGTCGTCGTAGAAGGCCTCGTCCGGCCGGTAGAGCGTGTTGGCGTAGACCAGCGAGCCGCCCCCGACACCGGCGCCGGCCATCACCGTGACGTCCGGCAGCCGGTGGATGCGCTGGATGCCGAAGCAGCCCAGCCGCGGGGCCCAGAGGAACCGGCGCAGGTCCCACGACGTACGGGCGAACTCGTCGTCGGCGAACCGGCGCCCCGCCTCCAGCACCACGACGCGATAGCCCTTCTCGGCGAGCCGCAACGCCGTCACGGATCCGCCGAAGCCCGACCCGACGACCGCGACGTCGTAGTCGTGCCCGGCCGTCATCGCCGGCCGAGGGCCTTCATCACCCGCAGCGCGCCGGTGAACCCCTGAGCAAACCGGTCGTACGGCATGGCGCCCGGCGGGGTGAAGCCGGCCAGCCGCTGCACCGCGACGGTCTGCGGCTCGGTGTACTTGAGCAGCCCCTCCCGCCCGTGGCGGCGGCCCAGGCCGGAGTCCTTGCGGCCACCCATCGGTGCAGCGGTCGCACCCCAGGACGCGCCGTAGGTCTCGTTGACGTTGACCGTCCCGGTCTCGATCCGGGCCGCGAGCCGCCGTCCGCGCACCACGCCACGCGTCCACACGCTGGCGTTGAGCCCGTACGTCGAGTCGTTTGCCCGCCGCAACGCCTCCTCCTCGTCGGCGACTCGCGTCACGGCCGCCACCGGGCCGAACGTCTCGTCCCGGCACAGCGCCATCTCCTCGGTCACGCCGGACAGCACGGTCGGCTCGTAGAACAGCGGACCGATGTCCGGTCGCGCCCGTCCGCCGGCCAGCACGGTGGCACCCTTCGCGACGGCGTCGTCGACATGGGAGCGCACCCGGTCCAGCTGCGCCGGCGACAGCAACGACCCGATGTCGGCGGAGTAGTCGAGGGCACTGCCGAGACGAAGCGCGCGTACGCGGGCAAGGAACCGCTCGAGGAACGCGTCGTGCACGGGGTCGACGACGTACAAGCGCTCCATCGAGACGCACAGCTGGCCGGCGCCGGTGAAGCAGTCACGCACCGCGCCTTCTGCCGCCCGGTCGAGGTCGGCGTCCGCCAGCACCAGCAGCGGGTTCTTGCCGCCGAGCTCGAGCGAGCAGCCGACCAGCCGGCGGCCGCAGCGCTCGGCGACCTCGCGACCCACCCGGGTCGACCCGGTGAAGCAGACGAAGTCGCCGCCGTCGACGACGGCGGCACCGACCGTCGGACCGTCGCCGAGGACGATCTGCCAGATGTCAGGCGGCAGCCCTGCCTCGACCGTGAGCTCGCGGATCCACAGGGCGCTGAGTGCCGTCTGGGTGTCCGGCTTGTGCACGACGGCGTTGCCCGCCACGAAGGCCGGCAGTGCGTCGGACACGGCCAGCGTCAGCGGGTAGTTCCACGGCGACACGATGCCGACGACGCCCTTGGGGTGCCGGAGCTCCTGCACCTGCGACAGCAGCGGGACGAGGCCGCCTCGGCGGGCCGGCGCGAGCGTACGGCGTGCCGTCCGGCCGTAGTGGCGCGCGTTGAGGGCGACGTCCACGACCTCCTCGAAGGCGTGCCGCCGGGCCTTGCCGCTCTCCAGCTGCACGAGGTCGAGCACCTCGTCCTGCCGGGCCAGCACGAGGTCGTGCAGCCGGAGCAGGACGGCGGCCCGGTCGGAGACGCTGCGAGCGGCCCAGCCCGGTTGGGCGGCCCGGGCGGTGGCGTAGGCGCGGCCCACGTCCTCGACGGTGGAGACCGGCAGGTCCGCGATCGACTCGCCGGTGAACGGCGCCCTCGTCGTGACCCGGTCGCCGCCGGGCGCTGCGAGAACAGCTCGCACCAGCCGCGGCGCGTCCTCCACGAGGGCCGTCATGGCGGTCAGGTTACTCGCTGGTAATGCCCGGCTCGCGGCGGCGTCTAAGGCACCCGGAGCCACCAGCACTGGGGAAACTCCCGATGTGCGGACCCCTGCCTCAGAGCGACGGTGGGACCAGTCCCGATCGACGAGGCCAGCCAGCACCGAGGAGCTCACCATGACCCGCACCGCCGCCAGCTACCACGGCTCATTCACCGCGGCAGCCGCCCGGGAGCACGACGACCTGCTGCGCGCGGCGACCATGGCGCGCGCCGCGAGCCAGCCCTCGCCCCGCCCGAGCGCCCGCACCCCGCGCCGCCGGCCAGCCTGGTGGACGCGCGTCACGACGCGCACGCTGCGCACCGCGTAGTCCGCGAGACCGACACCGAGGCACGAGACCGAAGGGAGTGACCGGCCATGAGGCAGCAGCAGACCGTCCGGCGGGTCACCCGCGGCGCCCAGCAGGTCCTGGACCTGCGGTCCCCGTCCGGGCGCTCCCTTCCGTTCTGAGACCGGGTGTCCCTCGCGCGCCTCTTCGGAGCCGTCGGCGGCTACCCGGGCGTTTCCGCGGAAACGTCTGAGAACGATGTCGCAGCACGGGCCGGGGGCAAAGCCGCCCTCCGAGCCCTTGCGGCGAGAGTCAGTCCGGCACCCCATCCGGGAGCACGGCCATCGGCCGGTGGACAGACAGCCGTCATCTCCTGACCGGCGGTTGAGAGCAGCCACGCGATCAGCGAGTTGGAGTTCCACATCTCGCCGGTGTTCAGCTCGTCACGCCCCCATACGAGTTGCGGAACCCGGTGCAGAGCGTCCAGCAGGGCGACGACCTGAGCTTCGTCCTCGGTCAGTCGTACTGGGCTGTCGACCGCCTCGCCGATGTCGGGGATGACACCGTTTCGCCAGCACCGGACTTCATACCGGAACCAACCGAAGCGACCGAGGGATCGTGCACCGACCGGCCCCTCGCAGACGACCCCCCGCTCTGTGGCCGCGACATTCCATACCGGGCCCATCTCGATGGCGTACGTGCTGCCGCTGTGCACCGCCACGAGGGCGCAGTGGTAGAGGGTTCGCGCGGGCCGGCGCTCGTGCAGGGCAGCCAGCGCCTCGTACAACCGGCCGTTCCACCGGACGGAATGGCCACCTGCTCCGAGCGGTAACCAGTACAGGTCGATGCTGTCTGTCGCCGTCCTGCCCGCGTCGCGCATCATCGCTCACCCCGGATTCAGAAAACCGCGCCACTGAGGGCTGCACCAGATCCAAAGGTCCTCAGGACCAGGGCACTCTTCTCTCGGGGACGCCGCGTCAGCTGAGGGGCACGATCTCGGGTGCGCCGAGGCGGGCGGTGTCAGCGGTCTGGTCGTCGGGCTGCTCCTGCGAGAGCCGCTCGGCCTCGACCCGGGCCAGGTAGTGCGCCACCTCCCGCTTCACCTGGGCCCGGCTCCAGCCCAGCACCCCGGACACCAGCTTGGCGGCGACGGGTGCCGCGGTGACGCCGCGGTCGAAAGTCTCGATGGAGATCCTGGTCCGCCGGGTCAGCACGTCGTCGAGGTGCCGGGCGCCCTCGTGGCTGGCGGCGTACACGATCTCGGCCCGCAGGTAGTCGTCGGCTCCCTCCAGCGCCTCCCCCAGCGACGGGTCACCATCGACCAGCGCGAGCACCTCGTGCACCAGCGACCCGTGCCGCTGCAGCAGGTGCTCGACCCGTGCGACGTGCAGCCCGTGCCGGGTGGCCAGCCGGTGCCGGGCGTTCCACAGCGCGGCATAGCCCTCGGCACCGACCAGCGGCACCCGGTCGGTGCACGACGGCGGCACCCGCCCGTCCAGACCGTGGCTCACGGCGTCGATGGCGTCCTTGCCCATGACGCGGTACGTCGTGTACTTGCCGCCCGCCACCACCACCAGCCCGGGCACCGGGTGCCCGACCGTGTGTTCACGGGACAGCTTCGACGTCGACTCCGACTCACCGGACAGCAGCGGCCGCAGCCCCGCGTAGACGCCCTCGACGTCCTCACGGGTGAGCGGGGTGACCAGCACCTCGTTGACCCGGGAGAGCAGGTAGTCGATGTCCGAGCTCGACGCGGCCGGGTGCGCCTTGCCGAGGTCCCAGTCGGTGTCGGTGGTCCCGATGATCCAGTGCCGGCCCCACGGGATGACGAACAGCACCGACGTCTCGGTGCGCAGGATCAGTCCCGTCGAGGACTGGATGCGGTCCCGCGGGACGACCAGGTGCACGCCCTTGGACGCCCGCACGTGGAACTGGCCGCGCTCGCCGACCATCTGCTGCGTGTCGTCCGTCCACACGCCGGTCGCGTTGACCACCTGGCGGGCCCGCACCTCCAGCGTCGCGCCGGACTCGAGGTCGCGCACCTCCACGCCGGTCACCCGCTCGCCCTCGCGCAGGAAGCCGACCACCCGAGCCCGGTTGGCGCACAGCGCGCCGTAGGCCGACGCCGTCCGGACCACGGCCATCGTGTGTCGGGCGTCGTCGACCTGCGCGTCGTGGTACTGGATCGCGCCCACCAGGGCGTCCTTGCGCAGCGCGGGGGCCTGACGCAGCGCCGCGCGACGGGTCAGGTGCCGATGGCGCGGGAGCCCGCGGGCGTTGCCGGACGAGACACCCATCGCGTCGTAGAGCGCGACGCCGGCGCCGGCGTAGATGCGTTCCCAGCCGCGGTGGGTGAGCGGGTAGAGGAACGGCACCGGTCGGACCAGGTGCGGTGCGAGCCGCTGAGTCAGCAGGGCGCGCTCGCGTAGCGCTTCGCGGACCAGCCCGAAGTCGAGCATCTCGAGGTAGCGCAGGCCGCCGTGGATCAGCTTGCTCGACCGGCTCGACGTCCCGCTCGCCCAGTCGCGGGCCTCGAACAGCGCCACGCTCAGGCCTCGGGTGACCGCGTCCAGCGCGGCACCCGCTCCCACGACGCCGCCGCCGACGACGACGACGTCCAGCTCCTGCCCGGCCGCCAGGTCGAGCGCGTCCTGTCGCTGGGTCGGCCCGAGCTGGCTGGTCACCGGGCGACCGTGACCTCGACGCGCTGGAACTCCTTGACGTCGGAGTAGCCGGTGGTCGCCATGGCGCGGCGCAGCGCCCCGATGATGTTCATCGACCCGTCCGAGACCCGCGACGGCCCGACCAGGATCTCCGCGAGCGACCCGATCGTGCCGACCCGGACCCGCTCGCCCCGCGGCAGCTCGGCGTGGTGGGCCTCCGAGCCCCAGTGGAAGCCGCGGCCGGGTGCCTCGGTCGCCCGGGCCAGCGGAGAGCCGACCATCACCGCGTCGGCGCCGCAGGCGATCGCCTTGGACACGTCGCCCGACCGGCCGACGCCGCCGTCGGCGATGACGTGCACGTAGCGGCCGCCGGACTCGTCGAGGTAGTCGCGCCTGGCGGCGTGGACGTCGGCGACAGCAGAGGCCATCGGCACGGCCACGCCGAGAACCGACCGGGTGGTGTGCGATGCACCGCCGCCGAAGCCGACGAGGACACCGGCCGCCCCGGTCCTCATCAGGTGCAGGGACGCCTGGTAGGTCGCGCAGCCGCCGACGATGACCGGCACGTCCAGCTCGTAGATGAACTGCTTGAGGTTCAACGGTTCCGCCCGGCCGGACACGTGCTCGGCGCTGACCGTCGTACCCCTGATCACGAAGAGGTCGACACCCGCGTCGACCACCGTCTTCCAGAGCTGTGCCGTGCGCTGCGGCGACAGCGCGGCGGCGACCGTCACACCGCCCTCGCGCACCTCCGCGATCCGCCGGGCCACCAGCTCGGGCTGGATCGGCGCCTCGTAGACCTCCTGCATCCGCCGGGTGACCTCGGCGTCGTCCAGCCCCGCGATCTCGGCCAGCAGCGGCTCCGGGTCGTCGTAGCGGGTCCAGAGACCCTCGAGGTTGAGCACGCCCACCCCGCCGAGGCGGCCGATCTCGATCGCGGTCTGGGGCGACACGACCGAGTCCATCGGCGCGGCGAGCACCGGGATCTCGAAGCGGTAGGCGTCGATCTGCCAGGCGACCGAGACCTCCTCCGGGTCGCGCGTCCGGCGGCTCGGGACGATCGCGATGTCGTCGAAGCCGTACGCCGTGCGGCCGCGCTTGCCCCGGCCGATCTCGATCTCGGTCACTCAGGTCCCTTCATGATCCTTGTTGCGCCGACACACCACTCCGTCGGCGTGTCTGGTGTGTCAGCGCACAGTTGATCTTGCTGGGGTCAGCGGGAGTGGTAGTTCGGGGCCTCGACGGTCATCTGGATGTCGTGCGGGTGGCTCTCCTTGAGGCCGGCCGAGGTGATGCGGACGAACCGGCCGCGGGACTGCAGCTCGGGGACGGTGTGCGCGCCGACGTAGAACATCGACTGCTGCAGACCGCCGACGAGCTGGTGGGCGACGGCGGACAGCGGCCCGCGGTAGGGGACCTGGCCCTCGATGCCCTCCGGCACGATCTTGTCGTCGGTCGCGACGTCGGCCTGGAAATAGCGGTCCTTGCTGAAGGAGACCCGGCCGCGCGAGGCCATCGCCCCGAGCGAGCCCATGCCCCGGTAGGACTTGAACTGCTTGCCGTTGATGAAGACCAGCTCGCCCGGGCTCTCGTCGCACCCGGCGAGCAGCGAGCCGAGCATCACCGTGTCGGCACCGGCGACAATCGCCTTGGCGATGTCACCGGAGTACTGCAGCCCACCGTCGCCCACGACCGGGACACCGGCCGGCTTGCAGGCCTTCGCGACCTCGTGGATCGCGGTGATCTGCGGCACACCGACACCTGCCACGACCCGGGTGGTACAGATGCTCCCGGGCCCGGTACCACACTTCACGCCGTCCGCGCCGGCGTCGACGAGGGCCTGGGCACCCGCGCGGGTGGCGACGTTGCCGGCCAGCACCTGCACGTGGCGGGTCGCCGGGTCTGACTTGAGCCGGCGGATCATGTCGAGCATCAGCCTGGCCTGGGCGTTCGCCACGTCCGGCACGAGGACGTCGACACCGGCCTCGACCAGTGCCGTCGCCCGCTCCCAGGCGTCCCCGAAGTAGCCGATGGCGGCTGCCACCCGCAGCCGGCTCTCGGCGTCCTTGGTCGCGAGCGGGTACTGCTCGGTCTTGACGAAGTCCTTGACGGTGATCAGCCCGGCGAGCCGGCCGGCAGGGTCGACGAGCGGCAGCTTCTCGATCTTGTGCTTGGCGAGCAGGGCCGCGGCGTCCGCCGGGACGATGCCGACCGGGGCCGTGACGAGGGGCATCGGGGTCATCAGCTCGCGCACCGTACGGGTGGCGAACTCCTCCGGCCGCAGGAACAGCAGGTCGCGGTTGGTGATGATGCCGAGCAGGGTCCGGTCCGCGGCGACGACCGGGAGCCCCGAGACGCGGTAGAGCCCGCACAGCCGGTCGAGCTCGGCCAGCGTCGCGTCCGGTGCCACGGTGACCGGGTCGGACACCATGCCGGACTCGGAACGCTTGACCAGGTCCACCTGGTGGGCCTGGTCCTCGATCGAGAGGTTGCGGTGCAGGACACCGATCCCGCCCTGGCGGGCCATCGCCACCGCCATCCGGGACTCCGTGACGGTGTCCATCGCCGCGGACAGCAGCGGGACGGCGACCGAGATCTCACGGGTCAGCCGTGACGTCGTGTCCACCTGCGAGGGGACGACGTCGGTCTCCTGCGGGAGCAGCAGGACGTCGTCGAAGGTCAGGGCGAGCGGAGCGAGGCTGTCAATGCTGTCGATGCCGTCGCTGGTGTCCATCGGGTCCAACGGGGAACCTTCCGCGCGGGCGTGGGGTCTGACCGCCCATGCTACCGGCGGGCTGTCGCGCCGCCCGCGCCCTGCGCCGGAGCAGCCGGTGCCTTCTGCGCCGATCCGCCCGTAGACCCTGCCGCGGCGGCCTCCTCCGACTCGGCGCCGGCGCTCTGGTCACCGTCGTCCGTCGGATTCGTGCCGGCGCCGGGGGGACTGACCGGGACGGTGGGCTCCGGGCGCGGCTCGTCCTGCGCCGGCCGTGACGTGTCCCGCGGCGCGGTGGCGTCGCC
>DASVED010000138.1:0-15502 GCA_036380775.1 Actinomycetes bacterium | reverse complement strand
CCGCGCACCTCGAGGACCTCCCCGTCCCGGACGGGCTCGTCCACATGCGGACTACGGATGACGATCCGGTCGCCGACCTCTGCGCGCATGCCGCCTACTCCTCGCGTGAACCGTGCTCTCAGCACAACGGTGCGGCGGATGCGACCCGTGCGCCAGGGCCCTTCGTCCTCGCCCGGGAGTGCCGACGGTCCGAGACCGCCGGGGGCCGGAGCATCGGCCCAGGTCCGTCGGCCGCTTCCGTCGGATCCTCACCGCGGCTACCTTCGGTCCCATGCTCAAGAGGGAGGTGGTCGCGCCGCCTGAGCACCTGTTCCCGCCCGACGAGTGGCGTCTCGTCGAGGCTCGCTGGTCCGAGCGCTACTCGCAGCGGACCGAAACCGTGTTCGCCGTGAGCAATGGTTATGTCGGGGTCCGCGGCACGTTCGAGGAGGGTCGGCCGGCGACCTCGCCAGGCACCTTCGTTGGCGGGTTCCACGAGACCTGGCCGATGGTGCACGCCGAGCCCGCGTACGGACTGGCGCGGACCGGGCAGACCATTGTCAACGTGCCGGACGCCACCAGGCTGCAGCTCTACATCGACGACGAACCGCTGTATCTGCCGACCGCACGCACGCCGGAGTACAGGCGGGTCCTGGACTTTCGGGAGGGCACCCTCTCGCGCGACCTGTTGTGGTCGACGGGATCCGGCAAGCACATCCGGGTCAGTTCGTGGCGACTCGTCTCGTTCGACGAGCGCCATCTCATGGCGATGCAGTATGTCGTGACACCGCTGGACCACGACGCGGCCGTCGTCGTGACGTCACACCTGATCAACCGACAGGATGCTCTTGCCGGACGAGGCGGGGGCCGGGAGGACCCCCGCCTGTCGCGCGCCTTCTCCGAGCGCGTCCTGGATTGCGAGATCGTCAGCCAGGAGAACCAGCGGATGCTCGTCGGCTACCGCACGGCCCACAGCGCGATGACGCTGGGCGTGGGCGTGGATCACGTAGTCGAGACTGACTCCCCGCACCGAACGAACGCGTCGCTGAACGGCGACCTCGGTGAGCTGGTGCTCACCGTCGACGCCGTCGCCGGTCGCCCGGTGACTATCACCAAGTACGTCACCTACCACTCGTCACGCGAAGTGCCGTCGGAGGAGCTCGTCGCTCGGGCGGCCCGAGCGTTGGATCGCGCCGTCGCCGGTGGGACGGAGCGGTTGCGGATCCGGCAGCGGGAACACCTCGACCGCTTCTGGGACCGTGCCGACGTCAAGATCGACTCCGCACGGCAGACCGTCCGGACGCAGCAGGCAGTGCGATGGAACCTCTACCAGCTCGCGCAGGCGACGTGGTGTGCGCAGGGCGGCGGGGTGCCCGCCAAGGGCCTCACCAGCCAGGCGTATGACGGGCACTACTTCTGGGACAGCGAGATCTACCTGCTGCCCTTCCTCTCGTACACGCAGCCACGGCTCGCCCGCAACCTGCTGCGCTTCCGCTACAGCATGCTCGACCGGGCCCGCGCTCGCGGGCGGGAGATGAGCCAGCGCGGGGCGATGTTTCCCTGGCGCACCATCAACGGCGAAGAGGCGTCCGGCAACTTCCAGTCCGGGACCGCGCAATACCACATCAACGCTGACATCGCCTTCGCGATGCGGCACTACGCGCGCATCCGCGGTGACGACCGATTTCTCGCGGAGCTGGGCGCCGAGGTGCTGGTCGAGACCGCGCGGCTGTGGGAGGACCTCGGCTTCTACGGTGAAGACGCCCGGTTCCACGTCCACGGGGTGACTGGACCGGACGAGTACACGACGGTCGTCAACGACAACACCTATACGAACCTGATGGCGCGGGAGAACCTCAGGTCCGCGGCCGAGACGGTGCGCTGGATGCAGCAGGAACGCCCGGCGGACCACATGGCGCTGCTCCACGCGGTGCATCTGCAACCCGGCGAGGTTGACTCCTGGGAGGCGGCCGCGGAGGCCATGTACGTCCCGTTCGACGAGGCTCGGGGCATGCACCCGCAGGACGACGCGTTTCTCGAACGGGAGGTGTGGGACCTCGACAGCACCCCGCCGGAGTCGTTCCCGCTGCTGCTGCACTACCACCCTCTAATGATCTACCGATTCCAGGTGCTCAAGCAGGCCGACATCGTGCTGGCCATGTTCCTGCTCGGCGACCAGTTCTCCGACGAGCAGAAGCTGCGCAACTTCGACTACTACGACCAGCTCACCACGGGTGACTCCTCGTTGTCCGCCTGCGTCCAGAGCATCGTCGCCGCCGAGGTGGGTCGTGAACAGCAAGCGCTGGAGTACTTCGGGCATGCCTTGCTGATGGACCTCGCGGACACCGGAGGAAACTACCCGGACGGCGTGCACATCGCGTCTGCGGCGGGCGTTTGGTCAGCCCTGATCCACGGGTTCGGCGGGGTGCGTGACCACGGCGGCTCTCTGTCGTTCTCGCCGCGGTTGCCTCGCTACTGGCGGGCGCTCGACTTCTCGCTGCGATTCCATGGCCGCCAGCTACGCGTGCATCTCACCTCGACAGAGGAGACATACCTCGTCGAGGAAGGCGAACCGCTCGAGGTGACCGTGCGAGGCGTGGCCACGGTTCTCCCGCCGGGTGTGAAGGTCGTTCGGCCCTCCCCGCCCCGTAGCGACCGGGCCGCTGGCGTTACTCGCTGACCACGGCGCGCAGCACGTCCAGCTTGGCCGCACGCCGGCTGGGCCCGACGGCAGCGACCATGCCGGCCAACGCCGCCAGGACCACGATGACCAGCAGGCTGCCGTACGGCACCTGGAACACCGTCATGCCCTGGTCCTCCAGCGCCCGCACCAGTGCCCACCCGAAGAACAGCCCGATGACGACGCCTAGCGCGGTGCCCTGCAGCGCTATGATCGCCGATTCCCAGCGGATCGCCGAGCGCAGCTGCGAGCGCGTCATGCCGACCGCTCGCAGGAGACCGATCTCCCGGGTCCGTTCGAGAATCGACAGGGCCAGCGTGTTGGCAATGCCCATCAGGGCGATGAGGACCGCCAGCCCGAGCAGCGCGTAGATCAGGGCGAGCATCTGGTTCAGAAGAGCCGCCTGCTCCTCTTTGAACCCGTCGCGGTCCAGTACGGATACTCCGGCGTACTCGGCCGAGGCGTCCTCGACTGCCTTCAACGCCGCCTGCGTGGACACTTCCGGGTTCCGCTTGACGATGACCTCGTTGTCGAACGGTGTCAGGACGTTGGCGGCATACGCCGGCATCCCGAGCAGGTAGGACCCGACGAACTGGTCTTGGCCGTAGATCATCGCGACCCGCAGTTGCTGCTGTCCGGTGTCCTTGAATGCGACTGGCAGCGCGTCACCGACTGCGAGGCCCTTCTTGTCGGCCACGTCCTTGCTCACGGCGATCGCGGAACGACTGAGGTCTGCGGGCACTCCCTCGAGCGGGTCGATGTCCACCACGTCGAACGCGGTGGCCGTGTTGACGCCGGTGACGAAGGTGACGTCGCCGTCGACACTGGCGAACGTCTGCCGCACTCCTGTCGCGTAGGCGATCTCCGGTAGGGCGTCGATCTTCTTACCGAGACTCGGATCGACGCCGCCCATGATGCCGCCGCCGGACATCACGACGATGTCGCCGGTGAAGGACTGGTCGATCGCCCGGTCCTGCGACGCAATGGTGGACGACATGAAGACCGTGATAAAGGCGACCAGGCCGACGCCGATCATCAGCGCCGAGGCGCTCGCCGCGGTCCGCTTGGGGTTGCGCATGGCATTCTCACGGGCCAGCTCACCGGTGATGCCACGCAGCCGTGGCAGTGGCGAGCCGATCAACCGGCTCAGCGGCAGCGAGATCGTGCGACCGAGCACGGAGACCGCGAAGAACACCAACAGAACGCCAGCGCCCACTACAAGAACCGGCCGGTCGACCGAGCCGAAGAGTCCGGTCACCAGAGTGGACAGACCCAGCGTCAGCAGTCCAAAGCCGACGTACACGCGCTGCCTCGAACCGTAGCCCGTGCTCCCCACCAGACCCCGCTGCATGGCGGCGATCGGCGGGACCTTGGCGGCCTTGCGGGCAGGCGACAGTGCGGCGAGCAGGGTCACGCCGATCCCGACCGTCAGGGAGATCACGGCGGTGCTCGGCTTGAACACGACACTGCCGCCCGGCACCTCCACGCCGGCTGCGTTGAGCAGTTCCTTCAGACCGGCGGCAACCCCGAGGCCGCCCACGATGCCCAGCAGTGACGCGACGATGCCGACGGCCAGGGCCTCCAGCAGGACCGACGAGAGGATCTGACGCCGGCTGGCGCCGAGTGCTCTCAGCATCCCGTTCTCACGGGTCCGCTGCGCGACCGTGATCGAGAAGGTGTTGAAGATCATGAAGGCCCCGACCAGAAGGGCAACGACGGCGAAGACCAGCATGAAGGTCCGAAAATAGGCCATGGACTTGCGTGCTTCGTCCTGGCTTTCCCGCGTCATCGCGGCTCCGGTCACCGCCTGGGCCTCCCGCGGCAGCACCTTGGCGACGTCCGCTGCGAGCTGCTCCTGCGTGATACCGGGCTCCGCGGCGACAGAGATGCTGTCGAACTTCCCCGGTTCGGCAATGAGCCGTTGCGCCACGGTGTCGCGGAAGAGGGTGACCGTCGCCCCGGCCGGGCTGTCGACCGACCCGAACCGGGAGATTCCGCTGACGCGCACCGTCAGTGGGGGTCCCTGGACGAGGACAGTGGTGGTGTCTCCCACGGCAAGCTTGCCGTCCCTGGCGCTCTTGGCGTCGATCACGACCTCGTCGTCGGCAGCGGGCGGACTGCCTTCTACCAGCCGGAACGGGTTGAGCCGCTTGGACTCGGTCCAGTCGCCGCCGAAGGTCGGAGCACCGGTCGCCGGATTGCCGAGGACCTCACCATTGCTGCCCACGAGACGGGCGGAGCCGAATACCGTCCCTTGAGCCTCGGCGACACCGGGCACCTTGCGTACGTCGGCAAGAACCGACTCGCTAACCCGACCGCGCTGGACGCCGAAGCCTTGGCGCCCTGCGTCAAAGACGCCTTGACCGCGCACGACGACGTCCGTCTGCTTGTAGATGTCGCCGAACAGGTCGTCGAAGGTCTTGGTGACCGTATCGGTGAGCACCAGTGTGCCGGCCATGAAGGCGACACCAAGTGTCACGGCGAGCGCGGTGCCGAACAGCCGAAGCTTGTGGGCCAGGAGGCCCTTGATCGTCGTGAAGAGCATGGCGCTCAGTCCCCAAACAGCTTCAGGCGCTCGAGCACGCGCTCCGCGGTGGGCCGCACCATCTCGTCGACGATCCGACCGTCTGCGAGAAAGACGATGCGGTCCGCGTAGCTCGCGGCGAGCGGGTCGTGTGTGACCATGACGATGGTCTGGCCCATGACGTCGACGGCGTTGCGCATGAACGCAAGCACCTCGGCGCCGGCCCTGGAGTCCAGGTTGCCCGTGGGCTCGTCGGCGAAAATGATCTGTGGCTTCATCGCGAGTGCCCTGGCGACGGCGACGCGCTGCTGCTGCCCGCCGGACATCTCGGTCGGCCGGTGCCGGAGGCGGTCCTGCAGGCCCATGGTCTGGATGACCCGGGTCAGCCACTCCTGGTCCGGCTTGCGACCTGCGAGTCGCTGCGGGAGCGTGATGTTCTCCTGCGCCGTGAGGGTCGGTAGCAAGTTGTACGCCTGGAAGACGAAGCCGACCCGGTCTCTACGCAGCAGGGTGAGAGCGTGATCGTTCAGCCGACTGAGGTCGGCATCACCGATGTAGGCGTGGCCCGACGTCAGGTCGTCCAGCCCCGCGACGCAGTGCAGCAGGGTCGACTTGCCCGAGCCGGACGGCCCCATGATCGCGGTGAACACCTCAGCGCCGAACTCGACCGTGACGCCGTCCAACGCCCTGACCTCGGTCTGCTCCTTGCCGTAGATCTTCATGGCGTCGACGGTCTTGGCGGCCGGGCCCAGCGAGAGGGCCGGTGCGGACTGCCGCGGGATGACAGGGCTGGTGGTCATGAGGGCCTCCTTGACGGCCGATCACCATCGATCAGCACCAAGCCTTATGACGGGAGTACGTGCCGCCCAGAGGCGAAGGACCCTGGCCGAAGGCCGAAGGACAGGACCACTGTGGCTGGAGTGAGATCTGGCCGAACCGTGAGGCGTCGCGCCGGGACCGCCGTCCTGGGCGTGGCAGTGCTGGCTGGTTGCGCGCCGGCAGCCGACCCGCCCGATCCCCGGCTGGACGGCGTCCGAGTGGAGGTTCTGGCGGCCTGGTCGGGCATCGAGCAGAGGCGGTTCGAGGCAGTGCTGGAGCGCTTTGCCGACCGCACGGGGGCCACCGTGCGCTACACGTCTGCCGGCTCGGCCGGGGTGCCCGTCGTGCTGGAACAGCTTCTGGCCCAGGGACACCCGCCGGACGTGGCGCTGCTACCGCAGCCCGGCCTGCTACGCCGCCTGGCCGTCGAGGGGCACCTCGTGCGACTCCGTCCGCGGATCGTCGCAGCCGTCCGCGACCGCTACAGCCGGGTGTGGCAGCGCCTCGGCTCCTTCGACGGGACGGTGTACGGGGTGTGGTTCAAGGCGGCAAACAAGTCCATGCTCTGGTACGACGTCGCCGCCTTCGAACGCGCGGGCGTCGTCCCTCCAACGAATCTCGACGGGCTGCGACAGGTCGCACGGACGCTGACTGCCGCCGGAGGGCCGGCGTTCGCCGTCTCAGCCGCCGACGCCTGGACCCTCACGGACTGGTTCGAGGATCTCTACCTTCAACTCGCCGGCCCGCGCCGGTACGACCTGCTAGCGAACCATCGGATCGCCTGGACGCACCCGTCCGTGCTGCGCACCCTGCGGGTGATGGCGAGACTGCTGAGCCCCGAGAACATCACCGGCGGGACCCGCGGAGCGCGACGAATGACCTTCGAGGAGTCGGTGCACCGGACGTTCGGTCCCCGTCACGGTGCCGCGATGGTGCACGGAGCTGACTTCGTCGCGGGGGTGATCGGCAGTGGAACAGATGCGGAGCTCGGTGTCGACGCGGACGCCTTCGAGTTCCCGGACAACTCGAATGTCCCTGTGGTCGTCGGTGGTGGCGACGTGGCCGTCGCGCTGACCGCGTCTGCGGCCGCCCAGCAGCTGCTGGCGTTCCTGGCAACCCCGGAGGCTGCGGCGGTGTGGGCGGCGCGCGGTGGGTTGCTGTCACCGAACGTCGATCTAGACCTGTCCGTCTACCCCGACGACATCACCCGGTCGGCGGCCCGGAGCCTGCTGGACGCCGGTGCGGGCTTCCGGTTCGACCTCTCCGACCTGCAGCCGGCCGACTTCGGCGGACGCGAAGATGCCGGGATGCAGTCCGCGCTCTTTCGTTTCGTGACCCACCCCGACGCCCCTGCAACCGCTGCACGGCTGGAGGCCGCAGCGGAAGCAGCGTACGCCGCGGAGCTGGCCGCGTCCGGGTCAGACGCCGGCTTCAGCGGGTGGCGGTGAGCAGGCCATGTCGTCGCAGCCAGCCGCGTGCCTCGTCCGCCCGCTCCTTGCCGGCGACGCCCACCCGCCAGTTCAGGAACCTGAGGTTTCCCGTGGTCAGCCGTGCAGAGACACGGTCCAGGGTCTGCTCGACGAGGCCGTCGTATCGATGGAGAACCCGGGTCGAGACCACCGGCAAGACATTCTCGGCTGGCTGAAGGCGGCGGTCGTCCTCGAGGAGGACGAGGTCACCGGTCGCGAGTCGTCCGTCAGTGGTGAAGAGCACGGCAACGTCGGCCAGCTCCTGGTCGAGGGCAGCGACCCGCTGCGCCTCGGTGTCGAGCGGGAGGAAGCGGTCGAACCGGAGGCCATAGTGCTGCCGCAGCCCTCGCAGGCAGTATGGCCGGGGCGGGCACTCCGGCGGCCCGGCGAGAGTCAGCCCGTCGGACACGGTAAGGAGGTCGCTGACAGTCCGCAGGCCGAGCCGACGAGCGATCCCCCGGGTGACCACCACCCCGTTCTGGTTCGCAGCCGCGGACGGCTCGAGGGTCTGCAGGCCCCAGGGCCGCAGCGCCTCGTCCAGGGCTGCCCGGACCGCTGGCACGTCGTGCACGTCCAGAGTCGGGACGGAGGCCACGCTTGCCAGCGCCGTCCCCAGGTACTCCGGCACCACATCCACCAGGCCCTGCTGCAGCGCGGGCAGAACCAGCTCGCGCGACCCCAGGGCCAGCTCACGGCGCACGGGCACTCCCTCGGCCTCCAGGGCCTGGGCGTAGATCTCGGCGAGCAGATCGCTCTCCGGGAAGGAGAACGACGCCACGACGACCGCGCCGTCCCGCGACGGGGCGGGGTTGGCCGTCTCGTCATGGCGACACGAGGCCGCGAGCAGCGTGACCGGGAGCAGCAGGACGCAGGCGGCGACCGGCAGCCGCCTGGCGCGACGCCACTTCTGTTCCACCACCTCGCTCACCTCGCCCGCGAGCCGGCCTACTCGCCGTCCCCACGCCCGGTGACCTGACGTGACCACGGTACCGGCGGACGACGCAGTGGCGGGCGGTGTCAGCGCGGTCGTCTCTGCCGGCTCGACGGGTCGTCGCCGGCGACCCAGCGGTGAGCCGCCACCGCTACCGCGTCGGTTCGAGCGCAGGACGCAGTTCTCGGTGGCGGCTGTCGCGGCCGTGCTGATGTTGGCGGCGGCGCTGGGCAGCGACCCGATCCTCCAGGTCGTGACAGGTCTCGACATCGCCGTCCTGCGTGCCCTCTCGCGGCTGCGCACCGGCCCGGGCATCGACCTGGCCGAGGGTGTCGCAGCCCTCGGCTCCGACGTAGTGGTTCGAACGGTCGCGTGGGTCACGCTGGCAGTGCTTGTCGTCACACGCCGATGGCGGCACCTCGTCGGCTACGTCGTGATCACGTTGACGACCACGCTCGTCGTCACCGAGCTCGCGCTTGCTCTTGGTCGGCCCCGCCCGACCGACGTTCTCGTTCTCGGGTCGTGGGACGGGTACTCCTTCCCATCCCGTCCGGTGGCCGCGACCGCACTGGTGCTGGTCGCCGCCCTGCTCACGGTGGTGCCAGCGGGGTCTCGACGGGTCTGGGGCGCCATGGGCGTGACGGGGCTGGTCGCCGCCGTGGCTGTGGCGCGGCTGTACCTCGCGGTCGACCATCCCAGCGACGTGGTGGCCGGGGCCGTGCTCGGCGCACTGCTCCCTCTGGCCGCCTTCCGGCTGTTTACCCCGGATGACGTGTTCCCCGTCACCTACCGTCGCCCGACGGGCGCGCACCTCGAGCTGTCGCACCCGCGCCACCAGGCCATCGTCCGTGCGCTGGACCAGCAGCTAGGGCTGGCCGTCGAGTCCGTGGAGCTGTTCGGCCTCGCCGGGTCTGCGGGCTCGACCCCCTTGCGGCTCGGCGTGCGGGCGGCAGACGGCACCCGCGGGGATCTGTTCGGCAAGCTCTACGCGGTCAACCACCTTCGCTCCGACCGCTGGTACAAGCTCGGGCGCACCGTCCTCTACGGCCGGCTGGAGGACGAGAAGCCGTTCTCGACCGTGCGGCGGCTCGTCGAGTACGAGGACCACCTGCTGCGGCTGCTACGCGACGCCGGCCTTCCCACCCCGGCCCCGCACGGGTTCGTCGAGATCACCCCGGAGCGCGAGTACCTCGTCGTGATGGAGTTCTTCGACGGCGCCCGCGAGCTGGGTGGCGAGCCGGTGGGGGTGAGCGAGATCGACAGCGGGTTGCGGGTGGTGCGGCAGCTCTGGGAGGCGGGTGTCGCGCACCGCGACATCAAGCCGTCCAACCTGCTGGTGCGGGACGGTCAGGTGCTGCTCATCGACGTGGCATTCGCGACGGTTCGGCCTACCCCGTGGCGCCAGGCGGTCGACCTGGCGAACATGATGCTGGTTCTTGCTCTTGGCAGCTCGGCGGAGGCGGTCTACCGGCGGGCCTTGCGACAGTTCGCCGCCGACGACATCGCCGAGGCGTTCGCGGCCAGCCGCAGCGTCACCGTTCCAAGCCAGCTGCGCAACCGGCTGCGCGCGGAGGCGCCCGACCTGATCGCTGAGCTTCGTGCGCTGGCACCGCAACGGGAGCCCGTCACGATCCAGCTATGGAGCGTCCGCCGGGTCGTCGTAACCGGCGGGCTGGTTGTCGCCCTGCTGCTGGCAGCGGGACTGATGGCGGCCTACGCCCGGCTCGCGGGGCTGGCATGAGCAGGCACAGGGGCGCTGTCCGCGCCGCGGTCGCGGGCGTCCTGTTGCTCACGGCAGGCTGCTCCTCGGTCGAGCCAAGGGTGCCCGGGTGCGACGAGGCGGCCCGGCTCGCCTTGGTCGCCCAGTCGGTCCCGACGTCGTCGTACGTGCCGTGTCTCAGGGCGCTGCCGACGGGCTGGTCCGTGACCGGGTTCGACGCGGCTCGCGGCGGCACCTCGTTCGAACTGCTTTCCGACCGGGCCGATGGCCGGCCCGTCGAAGTGCGGCTGCAGCGGCGCTGCTCGACGACCGGCGCGTCCCCCGAGCCGCCTCGCACCGCGGGCGGCCGGACGTACTTGCTCCTGCACAGCATCTCGCCGCGCTACACCGGCATGCTGCTCGACGTGTTCCCGGGCGGGTGCGTGACCTATCGCTTCGACTTCGCCCGCGGGTCGCACCTGGCCTTGATGGAGGAGCTGTTCGCCACCGTCGACCTCCTCCCCCGGCGGCAGCTCCGGCTGGAGCTGCGGCGGGACCTCGACATCGAGCTGGGTCCGTGAGGCTCCCGCGGCTCGCGAACCCGCGGACTCGGGTGGTCCTGGGTCTGGCGCTGCTGGGCGCCAGCGGGCTCCCGGTCGACCACGAGGAGGTGGGTGCCCTCGAGCGCGCGGTGTTCAGGCGCCTGAACGACCTGCCAGACCGGCTCTACCCTCCGGCCTGGCTGGTGATGCAGGCGGGGACGGTGGGAGCTGCGCCGGCGGCGGCCGCTCTCGCCTTGGCGGGCCGGCGCCCCGCCCTCGCCACCCGGCTGCTGGCCGGCGGCAGCGGGACCTGGCTGCTGGCCAAGGCGGTCAAGCAGATCTACCGTCGGCCGCGGCCGGGCGCGCTGGTCGCAACGACGCGCAGCCGTGGCAGTGCGGCGGCCGGCATGGGGTACGTGTCGGGCCACGCCGGGGTGGTGGTCGCCCTGGCCGCAGCGGCCTGGCCGGACCTCGGCTCCGCCGGCCGGGTGGCGGCCGCGGTCGGTGGACCTCTGGTCGGCGCCACCCGCGTGTACGTCGGCGCCCATCTGCCGCTGGACGTCCTCGGCGGGGCGGCGCTGGGTCTTGCGGTCGACGGCGCCCTCGAGTGGGCACTTACGGCAGGACGCGGACCTCGCTCAGGTCGCTGACGATGATGTCGGCACCGTGCTCGCGGAGAGCGTCAGCCTGCCCGACCCGGTCAACGCCCACGACCAGACCGAACTCGCCGTCCCGTCCGGCCTGTACACCCGCGAGCGCGTCCTCCACCACCACGCTGCGGCGGGGGCTGGCTCCCAGCCGCCGCACGGCTTCCAAGAACACCGCCGGGGCTGGCTTGCCAGGCAGTCCGAGACGGGCACTCTCCAGTCCGTCGACGCGGACTGGAAACAGGTCGCCGATGCCTGCCGCATCGAGGATGGCCTGGCAGTTGCGGCTCGCCGAGATGATCGCCGTACCGAGACCATGGTCCTGGAGGTCTCTGACCAGCCCGACTGTCGAGGGGAACGCCCTGGCGCCGTCCGACGTGAGCACATGCTGGAACGTCTGGTCCTTGCGGTTGGCAAGGGCCCACACGGTCTGCTCGCCAGGCGGGTCCTCGGCTGAGCCGCGCGGCAGGACCACGTTGCGCGAGCCGAGGAAGCTGGTGACGCCGTCCGCGCGCTGCTTGCCGTCGACGTAGCGGAGGTAGTCGTCCTCGCTGAACGGCTGCTGGACGGTGTCCGTGCGCTCCGCGAGCGCGGCCAGGAACGGGTCGAACATGGCCTGCCAGGCTCGGCGGTGCACGACGGCAGTGTCGGTGACGACGCCGTCCATGTCGAACACCACTGCGTCGAAGTCTGCCGCGGAGATGGCCACGAGTGGTGCCGTCACCAGGGACCCCCACTGGTTCATACGGAGCTTCCCCTTCGCGGTCCGACCGTAGGAGCGGCGCAGTGAACGGTCAAATGCAGGCGGGGCAGCCGCCGCGCACGTCTGCCACGTGACCTTCGCCCCGTCAGGTAGGTGTTGAACTGTCCCAGGGCACGCCGGTCCGGGCCCTTGGCCCGTAGCGGTCGCGTCCCGTGCGGCGAACGGTGGGGGTAAGGGAAGGAGTCGGCATGAGCGGAACTGTGCTGGTTGGGCTGGACGGGTCGACAGCATCGGCGCAGGCGCTCGCCTGGGCCTGGGACTTCGCGCGCGCGACCGGACGGTCGGTGCGCGTCGTGCACACCTGGCGTGGCGACCCCGCCCAGGTGTACGAGCCGTTGGCCGAGATTCGGCGCGATGAGGAGCGGCGCGCGCGCCAGGAGGCTGAGGAGTGGATGGCAGCTGCCGTCATCGACGACAGCTCGGTCCGCTGGAGCCTGGAGGTCGCGGACGGTCCGCCGGGCCGCCGGCTGGTCGCCGCCGCGGCGAAGGAGGAGGACTGCGTACTCGTCGTGGGCACTCACGAGCACCACGGCCTGGGCCGCGTCCTGCACGGATCGATCAGCCACTACGTCCTGTCCCACGCTGACTGCCCCGTCGTGGCGGTGCCGCCGCCACGACCAGAGCTGGTCACCGTCTATCCCGACCCGAGCGACAAGGCCGTGGGGGAGCTGCACGTCCCGCGGTTCTGACCCAGCCGGTCAGGCTGGAGCACTCAGGACGTGCCGACGCGCTCGGCAAGGTCGACCAGCCGGGCCGAGTAGCCCCATTCGTTGTCGTACCAGCCGAAAGCCTTGACTAGCCGGCCGCTGGCCTGTGTGAGCGGAGCGTCGAAGACACAGGATGCGGTGTCACCGATGACGTCGCGGGACACGAGCGGCGCGGTGCTGTAGCGCAGGATGCCGGCCATCGGCCCGTCCGCCGCCGCCTTGAACGCCGCGTTCACCTCGTCGGCGGTGACCTCGCGCTCCAGCAGGACAGTCAGGTCGATGAGCGACCCGTCCTCGACGGGAACCCGCACGGCGAGCCCGTCGAGCCACCCGGCAAGGGACGGCACCACCAATCCCACCGCCCGAGCCGCGCCCGTGCTGGTCGGGATGATGTTGACCGCCGCGGTGCGTCCGCGCCGCAGGTCCTTGTGCGGCGAGTCCAGGGTGACCTGGTCGTTGGTGTACGCGTGGATCGTTGTCATGAGCCCACGCTCCACGCCGAAGGCGTCATGGAGCACCTTGCACATGGGCGCCACGCAGTTCGTGGTGCACGAGGCGTTCGACAGAACGTCATGACGGTCCGGGTCGTACGCGCCGTCGTTGACGCCCAGCACGACGGTGACATCCACGTCCTTGCCCGGTGCCGACACGATCACCTTGCGGGCGCCGGCCTTGAGGTGGAGTGCCGCCTGGTCACGGGTGCGGAACCGCCCCGTCGACTCGATGACGACGTCAGCGCCCAGTGAGCCCCAGTCAAGCTGCGCCGGATCCCTTTCGGCGGTCACTGCGACACGCCTGCCGTCGACGACGATCGCGCCGTCCACGGCGAGAACCTCGGAGCCGAACGGCCCGAACGTCGAGTCGTGGGCGAGCAGGTGCGCGAGCGTCGCCGTGTCGGTGACATCGTTGATGCCGACGACCTCGACGTCGCGGTCGCGGGCGATGCGGAAGAAGCACCGGCCAACCCGTCCGAACCCGTTGATCCCCACCCGTACCGTCATGACGTCCTCCGATCGTCACCGGGGCCGGCCCATCGCGGACCCCATAACGAGCCTGCGCGGTACCTCCGCTCGTCAGGAGAGCCGAAGGTCCCCTGGTCGTGCGACAAGGTGCTCTCGCCATCGCGGTCGCGCAGCCGGAGGCTTGGTGCATTGGTACGTCGACGAGGAGGATGCGTGTTTCAGGTGCGGATCCACGGGCGCGGTGGCCAGGGCGTCGTGACGACCTCCGAGCTGCTGGCGCTCGCCTGCTTCGTCGAGGGTCGGCACGCGCAAGCCTTCCCGAGCTTCGGCTCGGAACGGACCGGAGCACCGGTCGCCTCGTTCGTCCGGATCGACGACCACCCCGTACGGAGTCACGAGCCCGTTGTGGCACCGGACGCCGTCCTGGTCCAGGACCCCACTCTCCTCCGCGCCGGCGGCGTCCTCGCCGGGCTCGAGCCCGACGGGTGGCTGCTCGTGAACACCCGCGCCGACGTACCCGCCGAGGTTATCGAGACCGTCGGCCCCGGGGTCCGAGTGCGGACCGTGAACGCCTCCGACACCGCCCTCCGGCTGGTGGGACGTGATGCGCCCGGCCCCGCGCTGCTCGGGGCTCTCGCCGCGGCGACGGGGGTCGTGAGCCTGGAAGCGCTACTCGTCGCGGTGCGCGACCGGTTCGCCGGCGCCGTCGCCGAGGCCAATGTTGAGGCCGTCGTGGACACCTACCAGTGCGTCGTCGGCGCCGAGCCGTCCGGAGGCCGCCGTGCTCCGACAATGTGAAGGTTCCCAGGCCGTCGCCGAGGCCGTCGCCCGATGCCGGCCACAGGTCGTCAGCGCGTACCCGATCTCGCCCCAGACCCACATCGTCGAGCACCTCAGCCGGATGGTGCGCTCCGGCGAGCTGGCCGGCTGCGCGTACCTCACGGTCGAGTCGGAGTTCGCCGCACTGTCCAGCCTCGTCGGTGCGGCCGCGGCCGGCTCCCGCACCTACAGCGCGACCGCCAGCCAAGGGCTGCTGTTCATGGCGGAGGCCCTCTTCAACACGGCCGGGTTGGGGCTACCCGTCGTCATGACGGTCGCCAACCGCGCGATCGGGGCGCCCATCAACATCTGGAACGACCAGGGCGACTCGATGTCCATGCGGGACGCCGGCTGGGTCCAGCTGTACGCGGCGGACAACCAGGCGGCCGCCGACCTGCACGTGGTCGCCTTCCGGGTTGCCGAGCAGCTCTCGGTGCCGGTGATGGTGTGCATGGACGGCTTCGTCCTCACCCACGCGTTCGAGGCGATCGACGTCCCGTCCCAGGAGGACGTCGACCGGGTCCTGCCGACCTTCCGGCCACGTCAGGTGCTCGACCCGGCTGCCCCGGTCACGATCGGGGCGATGGTCGGCCCGGAGGCATACACCGAAGTCCGCTACCTCGCCGACCGCCGACTGCGCCGCGCCCTCGACGTCCTGCCCGACGCGGCCGCGCGGCTGTCCGCCACGGTCGGTCGTCCGGTCTCGGCGCTGGTTCAGCCGCACGCCTGCCGCGGCGCTGACACGGTGGTGGTCGCCACCGGCTCGGTGCTGGGCACGCTCGCGGAGGTCGTCGACGAGCGCCTCGGGCGCGGTGAGCACGTCGGCGCCCTCGGCGTCACCTGCTTCCGGCCCTTCCCCTCAGCGGCTGTCCGTGGTGCGGCCGGCGGCGCCGAGGAGGTCGTCGTCCTGGAACGGTCGCTGGCGGCCGGCGAGGACGGCCCTCTCACTGGGGAGGTCGCG
>DASVED010000137.1:0-4904 GCA_036380775.1 Actinomycetes bacterium | reverse complement strand
CTGGTCGACGGCGTCGCGGCGGTGCGGGCGCAGGTGGCCGACGGGCTCGCCGCCGACCCGCGGCTGGCCGAGATCGGCGTGTCCGTGCTCGGTGTGCGGGTGGTCGCGCTGCGGCCCGAGCCCGAGGTCGAGCGGGCGCTGCAGACCCCGACACGCGAGCTGGTGCAGCAGGAGGCGGACCGGGCGACCTTCGAGCGCCGAGCGCTCGCGGTGGACAGCGAGCGGGCCATCGCGGAGAACGAGCTGGCCAACCAGATCGAGCTGGCCACCCGTGAGGAGGCGCTCGTCGCGCAGCGGGGGGCGAACGAGCGGCGCCGGGCGTCCGAGGTTGCGGCAGCCGGCGAGATCGAGGTGACCGCCGAGGCGGCGCGGCGGACGGCTCTCGCGGTCGCGGACGCCGAGGTCGTCCGGACGGTCGGCACCGCGGAGGGCGACGCCGAGCGGGCCCGTATGACGGCGTACGACGCAGTCGACCCCGCCACGCTGCTCGCCCTCGCGCTGCGCGAGGTGGCCGGCAACCTTCCGGCGATCGACCACCTCACCCTGACCCCCGACGTCATCACCCAGGCGCTCGCCCGGCTGACGGACGGCTCCCGATGACGCTCGCCCCGCGGGTCGTGGTGGTGCACCGGCGCACCGAGCTCGACGAGCTGCTGGCCCACCACGGCTCGCGCGGGCAGGCCGAGTTCTTCCTGCGCACACGGGGGCGCTCACTCGAGGACGTGTCGGCGCGGCACGCCGCGGTGGCCTCGGCCCTGACGGAGGTGTCGGCGGCGATCCCGGCCGAGTGGCGCCGCGGCGTCGTGGAGCGGGCCGAGCTGGACCGCTTCGTCTTCTCCCCGGAGGACGTCGTGGTCGTGGTCGGGCAGGACGGGCTGGTGGCGAACGTCGCGAAGTACCTCGACGGGCAGCCGGTCATCGGCGTCGACCCCGAGCCCGCGGTCAACCCAGGCGTTCTCGTGCCGTGCCCGCCGTCTTCGGTCGGAGGGCTGCTCCGGTCGGTCGTCGACGGCTCGGCGGTTGTCGGCTCGCGGACGATGGTCGAGGCGGTCGTCGACGACGGGCGGTCGCTGGTGGCGCTCAACGAGGTGTACGTGGGGCACCCGACCCACCAGTCGGCGCGCTACCGGCTGGTCGTGGACGGTCAGGACGAGCGGCAGTCGTCGTCGGGTGTGCTGGTCGGGACCGGAACTGGCGCGACCGGCTGGTGCCGCTCGGTCTGGCAGGCGACCGGCTCGTCGCTCGTCTTGCCGGCGCCGGCGGACCCGGCGCTCGCCTGGTTCGTCCGCGAGGCCTGGCCGTCGCCGGCGACCGGGACGTCGCTGGCGGAGGGCGTCCTGGCTCGCGGTGAATCGCTCGAGCTGGTCGCCGAGACGGACGGCCTGGTCGTCTTCGGCGACGGGATCGAACGGGACAACCTGTCGCTGACGTGGGGCCAGCGGGTCTCGGTCAGGGTCGCGGCCCGCGCACTCCGGCTGGTCGCTCGATCGGGGACGGTAGCCGGGGGCTGACGATTCGTTCGGCACGTGCAACGTTTGGCTCTTCCCGACGCGTCAGAGGACTGTGATGCGTGGTGCAGAACCGGTGACTGGGTCCGAGCCGGACCTGAACGTGCTGTCGGCCGATCGGGAGGTCGGCTTTGAGGCGTACGTCGGGTCGCGGCAGCACAGCCTGCTCCGGACCGCATTCCTGCTCACCGGTGAGGCGCAGGCCGCCGAGGACCTTCTGCAGACGGCGCTGGCCCGCCTCTACCTGGCGTGGGGGCGGGTTCGGCGGGACGGTGCCCTGGACGCTTACGTGCGCCGGATCATGGTCAATGAGTACACGACGTGGTGGCGGCGGGCCTGGCGGCGCCGCGAGACAATCGTTGAGCTCGTCGAGGACAGAGCGGCAACCGACGGGCCCGACCAGGATGAGCTGGCGGAGCGGGACGCGGTCTGGAGGGTCGTGGGGGAGCTACCACCCCGGCAACGTGCGGCGGTGGTGCTGCGGTACTACGAGGACCTGAGCGAGGCCGAGACGGCGGCCCTGCTCGGCTGCTCGGTCGGCACGGTGAAGTCGCAGACCAGCCGCGCGTTGTCACGGTTGCGGCAGCTGATGGCGCCCGACGAACGGTGGACCCAGTCGAGTGGTGATGCCCGATGAGCCAGCACCTCGAGGACCTGCTGGCCCGCGGGCTACGGACGCAGGCCGCCTCCCTGCCGGCACGCGGGAGCCTTGCTGATGCGGCCCGTCGGCGGGCCCGGGTGATCCGGACCAGGCGGCGGGTCTTGGTCACCGCTGCCGCGGCGCTCGTCCTGGTCGTCATCGCGGTGCCGGCGGCCATCGGTGGTGATCAGGGCGAGGCAGCGCCACCGGCGCGCCAAGATCAGGGCATTGAGCCCCTCATCGCGCGGGAGGCCGACACATCAGTCGTGCCCACCCTGAGCGACCTGGCATCCGGCCCCGGCCCGGCTGCCGATTCATGGCAGGAGCGTGGCTACGGGCTGGACTCTGGAGCAGTCGGCGGCTACAGAGTGGTGAGTCGGCCAAGTGACGACGGCCCTCCCTGCTACGCCGTCCATCGGGTGGGCATCGCGAGGCTGTGGAGCAGCTGTCCCCGAGCCGGCGCGACCGTTCCGTCCTGGGTGGGCTCTGTAGGTCCGTTCAGTCCCAGCGGCCGCAGGGTGATCGCGAGCGGTCATGCCGGCGGCATAGGCGTGTGGACCTTCGCGATCGTGACAACCGAGTCGGGTGCGGTCGTCCGCCGATATGAGGCGCGGTCGGGCGGGCCGGACGCCTTCGGTTGGGCGGTGTTCGAGGACGACGACCATGTCCTCGTTGCCGACTACGACCACGGCCGCACCGCGATCATCCGATGCGACCTCAGGGGCACCTGCGAGACCGCAACGCGCGTGCGCGCCATCAACCTCGACCAGTGGGACGCCAACCCATTCGATTGAACAACTCGGTTGGGGGTGGCAATCGGACGCGAAAGGAGCATGGAATGTCGCCAGGCCGGTTGACCGTCGCGGCGGTGATGCTGGGCACGGTCGTGGCCTGCGGTGGTGACGGCTCGGACACCAGCCGTCGTCCGGGCAGCCCGCCTGCGTCCGCGGACTCGACCCGGGCGACCCCGTCGACGACGGTGCAGCTGGACGCTATTGCGGTGCTGGGCCATTCCGGCGCGACGGGCACCATGTCCGACCCGCGGGATCCCTCGCGCGACGCCACCGAAAACTCGTGGGCAACTGGTGAGAACCCGCAAGTTCGAAGCGTCTACCAGCGCCTGGCCGAAAGGTACCCGGCGATGCGGAATCACAATTTCAACCTGGCCGTCAACGGCTCGACCGTGGACAACATCGAGTACCAGCTGCAGAGGCTCCTCATGGAGGCTGCCCCTCTTCCCGACGTCGTGATCGTGCAGACGATCGACAACGACATGCGCTGCGACGGCACAGATCCCGAGAACTACGCACGTTTCGGTTCCATCCTCGAGCGGATGCTCAACCTGGTGCGGCGGGACATCCCGGGTGTCTCACTCTTTCTGGTGAGCCAGTGGGCCAGCGTCGAGACCTGGGCGACGTGGGCGAGCGGTCACCCCGACACGTTGGATGAGAACGCGGGAACCGGACCGTGTGACGTCTTCACCGCCGACGCCGAAGTTCGCGAAGCCGGGGTTCGATCGATGCAAGGCATCGTCGATGGATACTGGGCCCAGGTCGAGAACGTGTGTGCGGAACTCCCGGACTGCTACACCGATGGCGGAGCCATGCAACGGATGACCATCACCGACCGCGACGTAGCCCCGGATCTCAACCACCTGTCCGTCGAGGGCCACGCCAAGATGGCAGCGATCGCTTGGAAGGCGTTACCCACCGAGATCAAGCGAAGGAGATGATCGATCACTGAGGGCGCCCTGGTCCTCCTGCTCAGTCATCTGCGCACACTGCTGCTCCGCGGTACGTCAAAGCCAGTGTGGAGCGTGACCTGCTCTTCCCGAACACCGTGTCCGGAGAGCGGATCCGCTCCGTTGACCACTCGATTGACGGGGAGGACGCTCAGAGTGCCTTCAGGAAGGAGGACACTATGGGCGCAATGGTGACGTTGGGCGTCATTCTCCTTGTACTGCTCGCTCTGTGGCTGGTCCTTCGTCGACGCGGCCCGACAGCTCAGCCAGGAGATCGGTCGGCTGATCCTCGTGGAAACCGGAACATCTATGGCGACCATGGTGGTGGCGGTGGCATATAGCGCTCGGTGATGCGGCGTATCGCGCGGCAGTGGAACAACCGCTCACACGAGGTGGAGGGGCGGTGAGGTCGCATGTCCAGTCAGCCGGATCGCCGGAGCGGGACGTTCGCGAACGGGATGGACTTCCTGACCTGGGGTAGCGGGCCGAAGGCGCTCCTCTTCATTCCGGGAGGTCCGGGGAGTTCCATCCCCACAGGGATGACATTCCGAATGTCCCGGCGCTGGTTCGACCCGTTCGTCGAGGCGGGGTACGCCATCTGGTACGTCACCCGCCGCAGGAACATGCCGACTGGGCACACCGTTGCCGACATGGCCGACGACTACGCGCACGTGATCTCCGAGGATCTCGGCGGGCGGGTCGACCTCGTGGTGGGGGAATCCTATGGCGGGATGATCGCGCAGCACTTGGCCGCGCGTCACGGAGAACCCTGGGATCACGTCGCCATCGTGGTCGCCGCCGCCGAGGTCAGTGACTGGGGCAAGGAGGTGGACTCCCGTCTGTCCTCTGCGCTCGCCCGAGGGGACAAGCTCGGTTTCGGCATGGCCTTTGCCGAGTACGTGCTGCCGGGCGAGCGCAGCAGATGGGTCCGCCGCCTGGTCGGCCCCTGGATCAGCCGTGGTCTGCTGTCCGGGAAGACCTACCCGCCCGCGGACCTCATGGTGGAGATAGAGGC